>CAZPOZ010000318.1:0-4385 GCA_964588235.1 uncultured Planctomycetales bacterium | reverse complement strand
GTCCTGACCCACCCCGCACGCACGCGGACCGGAGACCTTCATGACCTCGCGCATTCTGAATCTTCTCGGCGGAGCCAGCCTCTGCCTCCTCATCGCCTGCGG
Organism: uncultured Planctomycetales bacterium; assembly: GCA_964588235.1. Classification (GTDB taxonomy): domain Bacteria; phylum Planctomycetota; class PLA2; order PLA2; family JAEUHO01; genus CAZPOZ01. The sequence goes on along the minus strand of CAZPOZ010000318.1, from coordinate 4,283 downwards.
CGGCGGCGGCGGCAGCGGCGACTCGAGCGGCGGAGGTGGTGGCGGAGGCGGTGGCGGGGGCGGCGGCGGGGCGGGCCTCGGCGCGGCCGGCGCGACCTGTACGTCGTTCAACGCCTGCTTCGCCGTGCCCGCGGGGACGATCGGCGTCTCCTGCCCCGTGACGACGGGCCCGAGCCCGGCCGTCGTGGCCTCCGACTTCGACCACGTGCTCACCCGGCTGAACGCGATCCGCACGGCCCTCGGCCTGGGCACCTTCGTGCGCACCGCCGCGCTCGACGCCTTCGCTCAGAGCGCGTCCACGCAGCTGAGCGTGGACCACGTGCCGCACGCCTTCTTCAGCGCCAACGCGAGCGGCTCGCCGGCCTTCAGCGGCGGGCGGGCCGAGAACCAGGGCGACCCCAACGGATGGTCGCCCAACACGACGACGACGCAGATCAACGAGATCATCGACTGCTTCATGTCGGAGGAGACGGCCCCGGCCGGCTCGGTCCGCGGCCACTGGGAGGCGATCGTCTGCCCCTGCTTCACCAAGATCGGCGTGGGCCTGGTCAAGGACGGCGCCGGCCAGCTCTACTTCTCGCTCGAGTTCTCGCAGAACTGAGCCCCCCACCGCTGCGCCCTCGTCGCCGCTTCGGACGGCGACGAGGGCCTCCGTGACCGCCCGGGAGCGCGCGCCGGACCCCGCCCTCCCGCCCCCGGCGGGCCGGGGTCACGGGAACGGGATCGTGGTGTCGTCGATCGAGCGCAGGAACGCGATCAGCGCGGCGCGGTCCGAGGCCGAGGCCACGAAGTGCCTGCGGCCGCCTCCGTTCCCGTCGTGGGTGCCGTCCAAGACCTCGGCCAGGGTCTGAGCAAGCCCGTCGTAGAAGTACGGCGCCGTCTCGCCCAGGCTGAACAGGGACGGGATGTTGAAGCCGGCCGCGCCCAGGGGAGCGACGGCCTGCGAGACGTCGGCGCCGTTGAAGCGGATCTCGTGCACCCGCCCGCCGGGCGCGTTCGCGAGGAACGTGCCCACGTTGAACAGGACGGAGGGCTGGGCGAGCGTCTCCCGCAGCTCGACTCCGACGACGCGCTCGTCGCCCAGGCCCAGGAGGCGATCGGGCGCCGGCGGTGCGGCGTAGTCGACCGTGGAGCGCGTCCACTTCGGTCCGCCGTGGCACGTGGCGCACGTGGAGGTCGTCAGACCGGGCGCGGCCAACAGGCCCGGCGTGCCGAAGAGCGTTCGTCCCTGGAGGATCGTGGCCGCCGGGTCGTCGGCGGGCGCGCGCGCGGCCCGCACCCGCGCCGCGACCCAGGCCGCGATCGCGTCCTGGCGCGCGTCGCGCCCGGCGTTCGCCACCGGCAGGAAGTTCGTCACGCCGGGCGGGGTGGAGACCTGCAGTCCGGAGCGCGCGGCGGAGAGGTTCCCGCGCGCCGCCCAGACGCCGGTCGGCGTGCCGGCCGTGCCCGGCACGGGGCCGTTGGTGGCCGGCGTGTACTCGAGGATCGTCGTCTGGTCGGCGCCGGCGCCGTCCACGCCGCCCACGACCAGCACCTGGTTGCTCGACGCCACGGAGGCGACGCCGAAGCGGGCCCGCGGCGCGGGCAGCGGGGTGTGCGACACGGTCACCAGGCTGGAGCCGACGGCGACGAACTCCTCCACCGTGTCGAGCACCGTGCCCGCGGCGTCCAGGCCCCCGATCACGAACACCCGCGAGCTGGTCCCGCGCAGCACGGTCGCCACCCCGTGCAGGCGCCGGGGTGCCAGCCCCGCGTTGGACGAGATGAGGCTCCCCGGCCCGACCGGGTCGGGGGTGAAGATCTGGATCAGCGCGTTGGACCCCAACGCGGGCGCCGCCTCGGTCCCGCCGTTGCCACCCACGATGCGCACGACCTGGGTGGGTTCCGCGGCGTTGTGCCCGCCCGTGACGGTGAGGCCGAACTGGGCCCGGGCGATGACCGACCCGACCGTGCGCCAGGTGTCGGTGGCGGGGTCGTACTCCTCCATCGTGCCGGTGGGGCTCTGCGTGGCCGAGGTGGAGGCATAGCCCCCCGCCGCGTACACGCGCACGCCGGCGCTCGTGCGCACGGCCACCGCGCCCAGGGAGTGCCGCAGCGTGAAGCCCGTGGAGCTGCGGCGCACGAGCGTGTTCGTCCGCGGGTTGAACTCGAGCACGGCGTCCAGGGCGGGCACGAGGGTGCCCTGCCCCGCGCCGAAGCGCCCGCCGATGACGTAGACGCGGCCGTCGGGCAGCGTGGCCAGGCCGAAGTCGCGCCGCGCGGTCAGCGCCGCGAGCGAGGGCAGCGCGGCGCCTCCGGCGAGGTCGTTCGTCGCGCCGACGGCGCCCGTGGCCTGCTGGAACTGCTCGATCAGGGCCGCATCGACCGGGGGGCCGCCGGCGGCCCCCCCGACGGCGAAGAACAGGCGGTCGTCGTCGATCAGCCCCCGGCCGCCGAACACGCCCCGCGTGTTCAGCTCGAAGTCGTGGTTCTCGTCGCGGACGGCGCTCCAGTTGAGGATGCGCTGGTCGGCGGGGTTGCCGCGGGCGAAGGTGCCGTCGAGCGGGATCGTCTGCCGCGGTCCGGCGTCGAACATCCACGTGACGTTGTCGCTGCGCCCCTGCGGATGGCAGACGATGCAGCCGCCCCAGGACTCGCTCGACATGCGCTCCTGCGGGCCGCGCCCGGTGTGGAAGAGCTCGGCCCCCTGCAGCACGCGGGCCTCGGCGGAGCCCGCCGCGGGGAGCGCCGTCGTCAGCGCCGTGTCCAGGATCGCGGGCGCGGTGGGCGTCGAGACGTCGATCGCGGTCACCGAGCGGGAGGTGAAGCCCTGCACCCAGATCCGGTTGCCGGCGGCGTTGAACACGACCCCCCGGGGGGCGGTCAGGGGGATCTCGCCGGCGGCCACGTCGCGCAGATCCACGCGCACGTGCTCGTTCGTCCCGCCGGCGAGCAGCGGCGCGCCCACCGTCGGCACACCCCCGGCGTCGGTCGTCAGCCGCACCACCACGTCGGAGTTCTGGACCGCGACCCAGGCGTCGGAGCCGTCGGGCCGCCACGCCATGGCGACGGGGTTGCTCAGGAACAGCCGCGGCAGGTTGGCCACGTCGAAGTTGATCCCCCGGTTCAGGTTGAGGGGCGCCTCCTGCCGCACGACGGCGGCCGTCTGGGCGGAGGTCAGCTCGGTGCGCGCGGCGGTGCTGAACACGGAGACGAGCCCCTGCACCATGTGGTTGAACCGCAGCGGGCCGTTGGGCGAGGCGGCCGTGCTCACGACGTAGCCACGGGCCGTGCCCGGTTGCAGCGCGACGCAGGCGAGCTGGTTGGGATAGGCGCCCGTGGCCGTCGTGAACGTCTGCGGGTTCGTGCTCGGCACGGCGGGCACGAGCAGGTTCGCGGGCGCCAGACGTCCGTTGGAGTTGAACCCGGTCACGGCCATCGGGCTCAAGACGATCGGGTTGGGGGCCGGCAGGGCGGCCAGGCCGGCGGCCGCCAAGGCCACGACGCGCCCCTCGCGCTGATCGTCCTGGCCCTCCTCCAGGAAGGTCTTCCCGGGGCGCAGGCTGGCGAAGAACAGCGCGGCGAACACGGTCTCGTCCCCGTCGTCGCCATCGCCGTCGTTCGTCACCGCCAACGCGCGCGGCTGGCTGCCGAAGGCGCTGAGGTCGGCGCTGCCGACGATCGCGTTCGTGGCCGTGTCGATGGCGGAGACCCGGTCGAGCGCGGACTCGGCCACGTACAGGCGCGTGCCGTTGGGCGAGAGCGCGAGCGCCAGGGGCTCGGCGCCCACGGCGATCGTCGCCGTCACCGGCCCGGCGGGCAGCGTGACCACGGAGACCGTCCCATCCTGCGCGTTGGCCACGTAGGCCACGTCCTGGAGCGGGTGGATCACGACCGCCTGCGGATCGCGGCCCACGGGCACCTCGCCCAGCTTGGCCAGGGAGGACGGTTGGAGCACGCTGAGCGTGTTCACGTCGGGGTTGACCAGCGCCAGGAACAGGCCGTTCACGGACAGGGCCAGCGGTCCGGACTGCGTGGAGGGCAGACCCGGCTGCGGCGCGGCTCCCCCACCCCCGCCGCTGCCGCCGCAGCCGGTGCTGAGCGTGAGCACGAGGACCGAGAGCCGGAGCAGAGTGCGGGCAGGCGACGGCTGGGACATGCAACCTCCTGGGTGCGGCACGCTACGGGGAGGGGTAGCGCGGGGTCAAGGCCCACAGCCGCCCCACTGGGCGATGCGAGGCACGTGCGTCGCGCTGGAGCCGGGCGCTCAGGCCCAACGCCACCAAGTTAGTCGATGCGAGGCA
>CAZPOZ010000317.1:0-4392 GCA_964588235.1 uncultured Planctomycetales bacterium | reverse complement strand
CCTCCTTGCGGGTGAGCCGCTCCAGCAGCACGAAGTCCTTCCCCGACGCGAGCAGCTTGCCGAGCTCGTCCTTCGAGGCCCGCGCCCCCAGCCGCCGCAGGGCCTCGATGCGCTTGGCGGCCTCGGCCGCGTCCTTGGCGGGCGCGACGTCGGTCACGGTCACCTGCCACCAGGGCTCCTGCTCGGCCAGGTCCAGCAGGTGGTCGCGCAGCTTCCGGTCGGCCTCGCTGCCCTGCGGCTGGAAGGTGCGCCAGACCCCGCGCTTCTCGCTGGCCAGGACGTGGTCGTAGAGCCAGGGGCTCGGCTTGGCGCCCTCGCAGTCGGCGCAGGAGTGGATCACGCCATGCACCTCGCCCCCCTTGCCGATGAGCCAGAGCGTCTCGCTGGGCGCCTTGACGGCGACGCCGGTCAGGTTGGCCAGCTGTTGGGCGATGCCCGTCCACGAAGCGCCCGTCTTGCAGGAGATGAGCCGCAGGCCCACGTTCAGGTCGTCGTTGAGCCGCTCCCAGCGCGGCAGATCCTCGGCGCGCAGGCGCCGCTTGAGCACGTGGAACAGCGTGTAGGCGTCGGCGTCCACCGTCCACCCGCCGCGGACCTCGATGTCCACCGACTTGGGGTCGCCGTGCGCCACGACGTCCAGCCAGCCGGACTCGGCCGGGAACTCGAAGGCGCTGCGGATGCCGCGCGCATGGACGATCCGCGGCGGCTGCCACGAACGGAGGTAGGCCAGGGCCTGCTCCTTGTCGCCCGCCAGGCACAGCTCGCACAGCACGCCCTTCTCGCCGGCCTTGGCGGCCTGCACGGCCCGGGACGACTCGAACACGCGGTCGAAGGTGTCCTCCAGGGCGTGCGTGATCTGCTGCACGCGCCGGTCCAGCGCCTGGTCCACGTCGGCGAACAGCGGCTGGCGCGCGCGCCAGGCCGTGCCCCGGCCCAGGGCCGCGCCCACCTGCTCCAGGGTCTTGGCGTGGCCTGCCTCGGTGGTCCGCACGTCGCGCGCGAGCGCGTCGAAGGCGTCCAGGACGCGATCCTCCTTCTCGCCCACGGTCTTCTCCACCAGCTCCGTCAGGCGCTTGACCGCGTCGCGCTCGAGGCCGAGCAGCGTCTGGGTGGCCCGGTGGGCGTCGGCCACGGCGGGCAGCACCTCCGCCAGCGCCGACTCCAGCCCCTCCAGGTCGGTGGCGCAGCCCTCGAAGAAGCGCACCTTGGCCTCCGTGAGCTGGCGGTCCTTGGCCTCCCGCAGGACCTCCTGCACCTGCGTGCGCCGGGCGCGCACGTCGTCGGGCAGGTCGTGGATGCGGTCGCCCTGCACCTGCGCAGGCCAGGTCTCGTCCACGGCGGTCAGGAACTCGGCCTCCCAGGCCTCGTGCGGGGTGCCCGCGAGCGCGGGCCCGCCCAGGAGGCCGGGCAGCAGCAGGCCGACGATCCGCAGGCACGCGCCTCGCATGGGGCCTCCTTGTCGGACCGCCTCGCGGCCCGCCTCAACGCACCGTCACCGTCCGCCGGACCGGCTGCCCGAAGGCCGTGCGGCCCTGCACCATCTGGAGCTCCACGTCCCAGGTGCCGGCCTCCCGCGGCGCCGTGCGCCGCGTCGAGACGTCCACGGTCTCGGCGGCGTCGATGCGGCGGGAGGCGGACAGGAGCACGGAGAAGTCGTAGGCCTTGCGCCCCTCGGAGGCGTCGCTGCCCGGGTGGGTCTTCACCACGCGGCACTGGAGCGCGACGTCGTCGTCGAACCAGGTCGAGGGGCCCAGGTTCTTCACCTTCACCAGCAGGTCGGTCAGCCGGCCGGCGTCGGGCTCGAGGTCCATGCGCACGTCCAGGATCTGGGCGTTCCAGACGGCCACGACCTCCACCTCGCGCTCCACGGGGTCGCCGAAGGCCTCCTTCGCCCGGGCGAAGGTGACGCGCAGGGTCCAATCGCCCGGATCGACCGGCGCCACGAGCGTGCCGTCCAGCGTCACCTCGGCGCCCACGTCCACGTCGCGGTCCAGCGGCGCCTGGAAGGCGAACCGGTCGTCGTGGGCCACGTTGCGCGGGCGCGCGACGTTGTCGCAGCTGAGCACGTAGTCGCGGCCCTCCCAGCGCACGGTGCCGGTGTTCTTGAGCGTCACGTAGACGCGGTAGGAGCGCTTCGGGGTCAGGCGCGCCTCCACCTGGATGCGTCGCACCTCCAGGTTGAGCTCGCCGGCGACCGTGACCTTCTGCACCTTCTCGGCCCCCAGCGGGGTCGTGCCCTTCTCGCCGTCCACGACGACGAAGCCGAGCTCCCAGACGCCCGTCACGGGCTGGTTGCGCGGGGCCTCGACCGTGGTTTCGAAGGTCCAGGCGTCGCCCGGGGCCACGACCCGCCCCACGGGGTCGGTGAGCCGGGCGAAGGCCTGCTCGCCCGCCGGGGCGGAGCCCGAGAGCGTGCGCACCACGCGGCACTGGAGCCGCGCCCGCGGCGACCACGTGGAGCGGCCGCGGTTGCGCGCCGTCACGCTGACGACCAGCTTCTCGCCCGGGTCGGGCGTGGCCTCGAGGCGCACGGTCTCGATGGCCGCGTCCTGCTCCCAGGCCACGTCGAGCCCGACGGGCTCGGGGCGGCCCACGGCGCGTTCGCGGTGCAGCAGCACGACCTCCAGGCGGTACGCCCCGGGCGTCTCGGGCGCCGTGAACGTGATCGCCGGCACGTCGCGGGCCTCGCGGGGCTCGACCCGGGGGGGACGCACGCTCCAGACGAAGCGACCGACGTCGCCCGCGTCGTCCGGCGCCGAGACGGCCCGAACGGTCACGCTCCAGCCCTCGCCGCCGACCTCGCCGCCCGAGCCGTTCCTCAGGCGCGCCTCCACGGTGACGCGGCTCTGCCCGGGCGAGGCCGTGCCCGGCGAGAGCCGCACCCCCACCAGGGCCACGTCCTCGTCGGCCCGGGCCCCCGGCGCCCCGAGCAGGGTCAGGACGAGCGCCCCGAGGAGCAGCGGGAGGCGCGGCGCGCGCCGCAGCGCGGGCGCGGCCGGGGCGGTTCGGCGGACCCCGTGGAGCGGCGCCATGGGGTCAGCGCGGGGTGACGGCGCCGGGCTGGATGCCGAAGGGCGCGGCCTCGGGGGCGCGGGGCAGGGGCAGCCGGGCGGGGTCGTAGGTCACGCGCGGGGCGAAGCCCTTGACCTCCACGTCGTGGCCCTCGCCGCCTTCGGCGGGCGTCACGGCGAGCTCGCCGTCGGCGGGGAGGCCCGGGTCGAGGGCGACGGCGTCCTTCACCTCGTAGGCGAAGTCGTCGCCCACGCGCGCCGCGTCCAGCACGAGGTAGCGCGGGTTCGTGCCGAACTTGCCCACGATCATGCCCGCGCCGGGCTCCGTGGCCCCCAGCAGCGAGGCGTTGCCGAAGAACAGGTTGTGCGTGAAGGAGAGCCGGGGCATGCGCTCCTCGGGCCAGTCGTGCTGGAACGCCCCGCCCACGTTGTGGGCGAAGAGGTTGTCGCGCACGACGATCTCCTGCGCGCTCTCCTTCGTGTTCAGGCTCACGGCGCCCACCTCGCCCGAGGTCGGGTCGGGGTTGTAGGGCCAGCAGCGCAGGAAGGTGTTGCCCTGGAGCACGATGCGCCGCACGACGAGCCCGCGCACGGCGAGGCCCTGGCCGACCTGGACGGGGACGCAGTCGTTCCAGAAGAGGTTGTTGCGGATCACGATCTCGGCGTCCTTGGAGGCCGCCGCGATCAGCGGCTCGACGACGCGCCCGCCCGAGTTGAGCAGCACGTTGTCGGCCAGCACGACGCGTTCGAGCTGCGCCTGCTGGAAGGCCACGAACGCGGCGCCGCGCGAGCCCTCGCGCTTGAGGTTCCCGTCGGCGTCGTAGGCGTTGCGCCCGCCGTAGTCCACGACGAAGCCGCTGACGACGACCTCCTTGAGCGCGGTCTTCTTGCCCAGCTCGAGCACGGGGGTGCCGCTGGAGGCGTCGGCGCCGATGAGGCTGGGCTTGCGGAAGGGGTCGCGGCCGGCCCAGTCGTCGCTCCAGCCGCCCAGGAGCAGCAGCCTGACGGCCGGGGCGTTCAGCGTGGGCAGCGCCCAGCCGCCGGCCCCGGCCTTGCCTGCGTACGAGCCCGAGGCGACGAGCACGGCGACCTCGGTGGTCCCCGGCTGCAGCGCCAGGTCGGCCGCCTGGGCGAGGGCCTTGTGCAGGGTCGCGTGGACGCGGTCGGCGGCGCCGGCGCCCGCCTTCGCCTGCGCGGCGGCGAACGCGGGCGTGTCGCGGGGAGCCACGTAGAGCGTATGCACGCCCGCGCCGTCGGCGCCGGCGGGGTCGGCGCCGCGCGCGAGGGAGAGCAGGGCGAGGGCGAACGTGAGGGCCAGCCGCGGCATCGGGCGCATCGGATCGCTCCCAGGGGGCGCCCGGCCGACCGGGCCCCCCCATGG
>CAZPOZ010000316.1:0-4407 GCA_964588235.1 uncultured Planctomycetales bacterium | reverse complement strand
TCTCGGCGCTCCTGGGCGCGGTCGAGCCGCGGTTCACGGCGCACGTCTGGGCGCTGGCGGGCGGGCCGTTGGCCGACGTGGTGGTGGACACGGAGGAGGAGCGCTTCGTGCGCTACGTCCGGGCGTCGTCGGCGGCCACGGGCTGGGACCGCGAGGAGCTCCGTCGCCGGCTGCGGGCGGCGATCCGGACGGATCCGGTCGCGCTGGCGCCGCACGTCCCGCGCGAGCGCGTGCTGTTGATCCTGGCGCGCGGGGACGCCAGCGTGCCCACGCGCCACGGCGCGGCGCTCTACGAGGCGCTGGGCCGTCCGGCGTTGCGCCTGATCCCCGGGGGCCATCGCACCTGCTGGCTCTGCCTGCCCTACGTGCGGCAGGAGGCCACCGCCTTCCTGGCGTCGCGCTTCGCCGCGGCCTCCTGAACCTGCGGTGCCAGGCACCACACGATCACGGCACCGGCACCTCGAGCGTCGCGTCGGTCCGACCGTCGAGCTCGACTTCGTGCTCGCTCTGCGGGCGCACGCCCGCCGGGCCCGAGGGCAGGTCCACGAGCACGCGGTGCCGGCCTGCGCCCAGGCCCGGCACGCGCAGCTCCACGGGGTCGCGGGCGAACGCGCGGCGCGGCGCAGCGGGCCCCTGCGCCGCGAGCACCTCCACCGCGACCATCCCCCCCGGGGTGGCGCGCCCCTCGGCGAGGCGCAGCCGGACCGTGAGCGTGCAGCCCGGGTCGGCGTCGAGCACGCCCAGGTCCGTCCGCCCGGCGCCCAGGACGACCCCGCGACGCACCAACGGCGCGCCGTGCCCCAGGTCGATCCAGAGCGTGACCGTGCCGGGCGCGAAGCCCGCGAAGCGGGCCACGCCGTCGGCCTCCACCAGCGCGTGCTCGGAGAGCGGCGCGCCGCGGGGCTCGCCCGCGAACAGCAGCACGCGCGCGGCGACGCGCTCGCCGAACGGATCGGACGTCGGCGCCCCCGGAGCGCTCCGCAGGCGGAACGTGGCCTGAGCCCCCTCGACGAGCCTCACGCGCACGCCCTCCGCGGGACGCACGACCTCGAGCACGCCCTCGACGGCGTCGGGCACGAGCAGCGGATGCACCGGCACCATCCGCAGCGCGCGGTCGCCAGGCACGCGCAGGGAGAACGAGCCGTCGCGCCCCACGTCGGCCTCGCCCACGCGCGGCGCCCACACGCGCAGGTCGGCAGGCACGTCCAGGCGCACGCGCACCTGCGTGAGGTCGGTGCCCGCCGGAGCCTCCACCCGGCCGCGCACGTAGCCCTCGGCGCGCAGGTCGAGCCGCAGCTCGACGGGATCGTCCCCGACCACGGCCTCCCGGGGCTCGGTCACGGCGCCCGTGGCGGCGTCCACCAGCCGCACGCGCCCCGGCGCCAGGCCCCGGAAGGGCACCCGCAGCTCGACGCTGCCGTCCTCCAGCGCCCGACGCACGCTGCGCGAGGGCACCTCGGCCGGCACCGGGCGCCAACCCCCGTCGGCGTGCCAGCGCTGCAGGGTGCCCCCGCGCGCGGCGGCGGCCGGCGCGATCAGCACCGCCAGGACCGGGGCCGCCGGCGAGAGCGCCACCGGCACGTCGGCCGGCCCGTCCCCCGCGGGCAGGTCCACCTGTTGGGGCTGGAACCCAGCGGCCTCGAGCACGAGGCCGCCCTCCCCCGGCGCGCCGATCGGCAACGCCAGGGTCAGCGACCCCTCGAGGGGATCCTCGTCGAGGCGGCGTCCGCTGCCGCTCCAGTCCTGCCCCCGCCAGAGCAGCCGCAGCTCGTCGGGCAGGCAGGCCTGACCGGCCACGCTCACCCGGAGCCGCACCCGGCGCTCGGCCGGCAGGGTCACCCGCAGCACGGCGTCCGCGCGCCGGGCGTCGGCCACGCCCACGACCCGCTCCGCCCCCAGGTCCGGCCGCGCCCCCGCCACCACGTGGATGAGGCCCGGGAAGGACGGCCCGAGCCGGGCGCGCCCCGCGGCGTCGGTGAGGACGGGGGGCAGCTCGGGCGGCGCGTCCGCCTCCCGCCGGGCCTCGAGCCAGACCCCCGCGGCGGGCGAGCCGTCGGCCCGGAGCACCTGCACGTCGACGTGCCGCTGCGTCACGAAGCGCACCGCCGGCGCAGGCCGCCCCCCCGCGCCGCCCCAGACGGTCGCGCGCCGGCCGTCGTCCAGCTCGGCCAGCAGGTCGAGCCCGCGCTCGGCGTCCACGCCCTCGAGCACGAGCCGCCCCCCCTCGATCCGCGCCGCACGGGGCAGGAGCCGCACGTGGCTGAGCCGCGGCCGGCTCAGGCGCACCCCGGCCCCGTCGGGGGGCACCGGCCCGTCGCCGGGCTCGAGCGGGAACGCCAGCGTGGTCAGCGCGCGGAGCCGCACCTGCGTCTCGCCGACACCGGGCTCCAGCCCGTAGAGCCGTACGAGGTCGAGCAGCGGCGGGTATCCGGGTGCCAGCGCGGTCAGCTGCAGCCGATCCGCCGCGCCCAGCCCGTCGATGCGCGTCCAGCCCTCCGCGTCGGTGGGCGCCACCGAGGGCTCGGGCAGGTACCCCGTCACGACGGCCTGGGGCGTGTGCGGGACGAACTCCTGCACGACCAGGATGGCGCCCGCGATCGGACGCTGGGTGCCCGCGTCGATCACCTGCGCACGTAGCACGTGCGGCTCGCCGAGCACGAGCCGCAGGGTGGCGGGCTCGCCGGGGGTCAGGGTGACGAACCCGGCGCCCCGCCCGGCCCCGGGCGCGGAGGCCAGAACGCGGTACGCGCCGGCCGCCAGGCCGCCGAACTCGTGCCTCCCGGAGGCGTCGGCGACGGCCTCCCCCACCGGGGGCGGCAACAGCCCCTCCCAGCGCACGAGGAGGAGGCCGGCCCCCCCCACCGCCGCGCCGCTCCGCTGCACCTCGACCCGGAGCCCCGCGGGGGCCTCGAGCCGCAGCGTGCCCACGTCCGTCACGCCGCCCGAGCGCGGGCCCACGACCGCCACGGCGCTGGCCCGCCCGGAGGGCGCGCGCGCCTCGACGAGCAGGCCCTGCCAGGCCTCGGGGGGCTCGCCCAACGGCAGGCGCCAACGACCCTGCCCGTCGGTCCGGGTGCCGTGGCGTCGGCCCTCCACGCGGGCCGACACGCGCGCGCCCACGATCGGGAGGCGCCCGGCGCCCACCACGCGGCCGACGACGACCACGCCGCCGGGCACGTCGGGCCCGGGCGGCGCGTCGGCCTCCTCGGCCCTCGTGTCGGCCACGTCGCCCAGGCCGGTGGGCGGCTCGGCCGCGACCCGGGCCCGCCCCTGAAGCCAGGCGCCCCCCTCGGCGGGCGCGGCCCCCCCGGCAGGACCCTGAGGAGCCTCGCGCGACGGACCCCGCGCGAGCCACCAGGCCGCGCCGCCGATCGCCAGGAGCAGCAGCGCGGCGGCGGCGCTCCACAGGGTCTGCTTCACGGCGAGCCCTCCCAGGAGACCCAGGGAGGTGCCCGCGGACGCGGCCTCGGGGGCAGCCGGCAGGAGCGCGAGCGTCCAGGCGCCCCGCCGCCCTCCGTGGCGCGCGTCCAGGTCGGCCCGCAGGCGCGCGAGCCCCCGCTTGAGCCACGACTTGACCGTCTGCACCGGCACGCCCTGCCGGTCGGCGATCACCCCCGGGGGGAGATCCTCGAAGTAGCGCAGCAGCAGCGCGTGGCGATGGGGCTCGGGCAGCGCGCGCACGGCCGCCAGCACGCGCTGGCGCGCCTCGTGCCGCAGGAGCGCCTCGTCGGCCCCGGGGACGGCCCGGCCGGCGGCCGCACGGGCGACGGCCGCCTCGCGGCGCCGCCGACGCTGTTCGGCGCGGGCCCGCTTGCCGAGCGTGCGACGCAGCACACCCCTGAGCCAGGGGCCGAGCGCGCGCACGGGCGCCCGGCCGGGGGCCAGCGCGGCCGCCAAGGTGCTCTGGACCGCGTCGTCGGCCTCGTCGGGACGGCCGACGAGAGCCAGCGCAAGGCGCCGGAGGCCGTCGGCGTGCGCGGCCAGGTCGGCGGCGGAGAAGGGCGGAGGCGGGGGCACGGGCACCCAGAGTGGTACCCGCAGGGCGCCGCGAGGGGGCACCGGCCGTGCACGTGCAGGGCCTGGCACCGGACGGTCAGCGGGCGCGGACCCTCAGCACCGCCGCTTCGCCCTGCCGGGCGTAGTCGATGGCCTCCGCCAGGATGCGGGCCGACTCCTGGTCGGCGTGGAAGCCCCTCGAGTTCTCGGCCGAGACGAAGTCGAGCCGCCACTGCGCCTTGCGGTGCAGGGCCCGCGCCTCGCGCAGGGCCTCGGGGGAGAGCCCTGCGCCGGCCGCCGCGGCCAGCTCCCTCACCAGCGCGAGCGCGGCCTGCTCGGCGCGGTCGAGCAGGGCCTTCGTGCGGCCCTGGATCGTCTCGACGCGGGCCTCGAGCTCGTGCTCGCCGGCGT
>CAZPOZ010000315.1:0-4421 GCA_964588235.1 uncultured Planctomycetales bacterium | reverse complement strand
CTGCTCTACCACGAGCTGACGCACTGCGTGGACGACACGAACCCGATCTACGCCGGCTTCCGCGAGGGGCTGGCCAACTTCGGCGCGGCCTACCTGTTCGAGATGCTCGGGCAGGAGGGCGACACGGCCCACGCCTTCGCCTCCAACCTCGAGGCCTTCCGCCGCGACTACCTCGGGCGCGACCTCGCCTACTGGCGCATCCAGGACTACGGGCCCAGCGCGGGCTTCTTCCTGCACTTCGCCGACAAGTACGCGCGCGTGCCCGGCGGCCACGACTGGCGTCCCTACCGCCGCTTCTTCCGCGCCTACCGCGACGCCCCCGACGGCGACGGACGCGAGCCGTTCATCGCCCGCGCGCTCGCCCGCGTGCTCGTCGAGTCGTTCGGGCCGGGCGCGTTCGACGACCTGCTCGCCTTCCGCTTCCCGCTCGTGGAGAGCGACCGCGAGGCCGTGGCGGCCGAGGGCGAGGCCTGGCGCAAGGGCGAGAGCGAGCTCGCGCGCCGGCTCGAGGAATGGGCGCGGTTCCCGAACTCGCCCGTGACCCGCGACCTGCTCGCGCGGCACATGCTGGCCCTGGCCGGCGGGCGCGGCAACGAGGAGGCCGTGCGCGAGGCGGGCCGCGCGCTGGGCGTGGTCTACGACTGGCAGGTGATCGGGCCCTTCCGCAGCCCCGGCGCCGACCCCCGCGCGCGGGTCTTCCCGCCCGAGGAGGAGGTCGACCTCGGCAAGCAGTACGACGACGGGCTCAACTCGTGCCGCTGGCGCCGGCCCGCGCGCGAGGGGGCGGTGACGATCGACCTGCTGGGCTGGGTGGGGCTGGGCTTCTCCTACCAGGACGACACCGCCTCCTACGGGCTCACCTGGCTCACCGTGCCCGAGGAGACGCCGGCCTTCGTCCACGTGCGGGCCGACGACGACCTGGTCCTGTTCCTCAACGACCGGCGCGTGGAGTCGTACGTGTCGCGGGGGCCGGTGGGCCCGGGGCGCTGGTGGGAGGGGCCGCAGGCGACGGTCCCCGACGCGCAGCGCCTGCCCGTCGTGCTGGCCGCGGGCCGCAACAAGCTGCTCCTGAAGGTGAAGAACCGCCAGGGGCCCGCCGGGTTCGTGGTGGCCGTCTCGCGCCGCGACGGCCTGGCCGTCCCCGGGCTGCGGACCGACGCGGAGGTCGCCGCGCCCACGACCGTCTCCGCGCCCGCCGCCCCGGGCTGGAAGAACGTCGTGCAGGACGCCTTCCGGGCCAAGAAGGTGGAGGGCGCCTACGAGGTGGCTGCCGGCCGCTTCAAGGTGGTCAACCAGCGGCTGGTGGGGGAGGCCACCGACCGGCAGGTGCGCTGGCGCCCGTACAGCGTGCGCCCCGGGTTCCCCACCGACGCGCCCTCCAACCTGCTCTGGTTCCGCGAGAAGGCCACCGAGGGCCTGAGCTCGTTCCGCCTGCGGCTCGACCTGGCCTGCGGCCCCGCGCAGGCGCCCAAGGTGGCGGTCGTGTTCCAGGGGGCGGGGGGCACCGACGGCCTGGCGGGCTGGACGCTGATCCTGCATCCGGCCGGAGACAAGCAGGTGGCCGCGCGCCTGGAACGCTACGAGGATCTCCACTACCAGACCCCGCCGCAACCGTTGCCCCCGCTGGAGGCCGACGTCGAGGAGCGCCCCCTGCTGCTCACGCTGCACGACGACCGGCTCACGGTGACGCTGGGCCCCCTGGTGCTGCTGCGGGCCGTGCCGCTGCTGCCGATCCGCGGGCGCCACCGGATCGGCCTGTGCACGTGGGGACCCGACACCACCGTGGGCGGCCTCGAGCTGGAGCGCCCCCGTTGAGCCTCCCGACGAGCGCCCCCGGGTGACCGCCCACGCCGCCCCCGAGCCGCAACCCGCCGCCCCGGGCGCGTCCGCGGTGCCCTTCCGCGAGGCGCTCGCCTTCTGGTGGCGCCTGGGCTGGATCAGCTTCGGCGGGCCGGCCGGTCAGATCGCGACCATGCACCGGGAGCTCGTGGAGCGGCGGCGCTGGATCAGCGACGGCCGCTTCCTGCACGCGCTGAGCTTCTGCATGGCGCTTCCCGGCCCGGAAGCCCAGCAGCTGGCCACCTACGTCGGCTGGCTGCTCCACGGCGTGCGGGGGGGGATCGCCGCCGGCGTGCTCTTCGTCCTGCCCTCGCTGGCGGTGCTGCTGCTGCTCTCCTGGCTCTACCTGGCCTTCGGCCACGTGGCCGCCGTCGACGGCGTGCTCTCGGGCTTCCGGCCCGCGGTGGTGGCCGTGATCGCCTACGCCGTCGTGCGCGTGGCGCGCCGCGCGCTCCACGGGGTCGTGCACGCCGCGCTGGCGGTCGGCGCCCTGGTCGCGCTGCTGCTCCACGCGCCGTTCCCGGCCGTGATCCTCGGCGCGGCGGCGCTGGGCCTGCTCGCGCAGCGCTTCGGGCCGGGGAGGGCCTGGGCCCTGCGGCCGGCGGGCCCCGCGCCCGCAGCGGGCGCGGCGGGGGCGGTGATCGACGACGACACCCCCGCGCCGGCCCACGCGCGCCCGTCGGCCGCCGCCGCGCTGCGCACGCTGCTCGTCGGCCTGCTGGGCTGGGCCGGCGTGCTCCTCCCGCTCGTCCTGCTGCGCGGCGGGTCCGACGTGCTGCCCGCCCTGGCCTGGTTCTTCACCGGGGCCGCGCTGATCACCTTCGGCGGGGCCTACGCGGTGCTGCCCTACGTGGCCCAGGTGGCCATCGACGCCCGCGGCTGGCTGACGCGGCCGCAGATGCTCGACGGCCTGGCGCTGGGGGAGACCACGCCGGGCCCGCTGATCATGGTGGTCACCTTCGTGGGCTTCGTCGCCGCGTGGCGCGAGGCCGGGCCGGGCCTCGCCTGGGCCGGCGGCCTCGTGGCCACGTGGTTCACGTTCCTGCCGAGCTTCTTGTTCATCTTCCTGGGGGCGCCGCACATCGAGCGGCTGCGCGGGCGGCACGCGGTGACGGCGCCGCTGGCGGCCGTCTCGGCCGCCGTGGTGGGCGTGATGGCCCACCTGGGCGTGGACCTGGCGGGGCCGGTGCTGCTCCCGGCCGGGCGCCTCGACCCCTTCGCGGGAGGCGTGGCGCTGGGCTCGGCCGCGCTGCTCTTCCTGCGGGGCTGGTCCGTGCACGCCGTCGTCCTCGCCGCGGGCGCCGCCGGGCTGCTGCACGGCCTGCTGCGCTGACCCGGCGCGGGCTCCGGTGGGGCGTACGGGGTTCGTTTGCGATCCTGACGCCGAGCTGGGGCGCACCGACGCGCTGGGCGCGAGAGAACCGGCCCCCTACGCGGTGCGGGCATCGGGCCGCCTCCGGCCCGGCGCCGGGCAGAATGGCGCCATGTCCGCGCTCCCCGGGCTCCCGACGCCGCACGCTCACGACTTCGGCCTGGGGGCCGTGCGCCGGGGCGAGCGCCGCACCCGCGCCGTGGCCCTGCTCACGGCCGGGTTCATGGTCGTGGAGGTCGTCGGGGGCCTGCTCTTCGGGTCGATGGCCGTGCTCGCCGACGGCCTGCACATGGCCTCGCACGCCGCCGCGCTCGGCCTCTCGGTGGCGGCCTACGTCTACGCCCGCCGCCGCGCGCACGACCCGCGCTTCTCCTTCGGGGTGGGCAAGGTGAACGCGCTGGGGGGATTCTCGGGGGCCCTGCTGCTGGCGCTCTTCGCCGCCGTGATGGCGGTGGAGAGCCTGCGGCGGCTGGTGGAGCCGCAGGCCATCGACTTCGGGCCTGCGTTGCTGGTGGCCGGCCTGGGGCTGGCGGTCAACCTCCTGAGCGCCGTCCTGCTCCTGGGCGGTCGCGAGCCCGGCGTGCCGGCCGGGCACGAGCACGACCCTCACCACGACCACGACCACGACCACGAACACGACGCAGCGCACGACCACGAGCACGACCCGGAGCACGTCCACGACCACAACCTGGAGGCGGCCTACCTGCACGTCGTGGCCGACGCGCTCACCTCGCTGCTGGCGCTGGCGGCGCTGCTGGGGGCCCGGCACCTGGGCTGGGCCTGGCTGGATCCGGCCATGGGCATCGTGGGCGCCGTGCTGGTTGCGCGCTGGTCCTGGGGGCTGCTGAGGGGCTCGGCCCGCGTGCTGCTCGACCGCCAGGCCCCCGAGGCCGTGCTCCACGGGGTCCGCGCCGCGCTGGAGTCCTCCGGCGTGCAGGTGCTGGACCTGCACGTGTGGACGATCGGCCCGGGCCTGCGCGCGGCCTGCGTGACGGTGGCCGGAGCCGAGCCCCCGTCGCCGGCCGAGCTCAAGGCGCGCCTGCCCTCCCGGTTCAACGTCGTCCACGCGACCGTGGAGGTGCAGCGCGCGCCGGCCCGGCCCTGAGCGTCATGGCCACCAAGTTAGGGGTAGGGCCCTTCGGAGGGCGAGACCTCCCTTGCGGAAGGGCCTAGTGTCCTGAGTCAGAAATCACGGAACATGTAGGTGGCG
>CAZPOZ010000314.1:0-4422 GCA_964588235.1 uncultured Planctomycetales bacterium | reverse complement strand
TCATCGCCCGCGAGGAGAAGCACGAGCCGCTCTCCGACGACCAGGTCGCCGAGCAGCTCTCCAAGGAGTTCGGCCTGGACATCGCGCGGCGCACCGTGACGAAGTACCGCAAGGCGCTGAACATCCCCTCCTCGCGCCAGCGCCGTGTCTGGGCCTGAGGGGAGGTCCGGGCGCGTCCTGCGCCTGGAGCTGACCTTCGACGGCGCCGGGTTCGTGGGCTGGCAGCGCCAGCGGGCCGGGCGCAGCGTGCAGGGGGAGGTCGAGGCCGCGCTCGCCGCCCTGACCGGCCGGGCGCACGCGGTGGTG
The DNA here is from genome assembly GCA_964588235.1 of uncultured Planctomycetales bacterium. Lineage (GTDB taxonomy): Bacteria > Planctomycetota > PLA2 > PLA2 > JAEUHO01 > CAZPOZ01. The sequence goes on along the minus strand of CAZPOZ010000314.1, from coordinate 4,116 downwards.
GGCTGCGGGCGCACGGACGCGGGGGTCCACGCGCGCCGCTACGTGGCCAGCGCGCGCACCACGAGCGACCTGCCGGCGCCGAGGATCGCGCGCGGGCTGGACGCCCTGCTCCCCGCCGACGTGGGCGTGCTGGCCGTGAAGGACGCGGCTCCGGGCTTCCACGCGCTCCGGGACGCCGTCTGGAAGTGGTACCGCTACCGGCTGCACCGGGCGCCCGCGAAGCGGCCGCTCCGGGACGCCCGCTCCTGGCGCCGGCCGCGGCTGCCCGACCTCGAGCGGCTGGAGGCCGCGGCGGCGCCCCTTCGAGGCCGGCACGACTTCGCCGCCTTCGGCAACGCGGGCTCGCCGCGGGCGCACACGGTGCGCACGCTCCACCGGGTCGCCTGGAGCCGGCGGGGCACGCGGCTGTGCTTCGACGTCGTGGGCGACGGATTCCTCTACAAGATGGTGCGCACCCTGGTGGGCACGCTGCTGCGGGCGGCCTCCGCCGCCGACCCCGCGGCGGAGGTGCGCGCGGTGCTCGCCGGGCGCGACCGTCGGGCGGCCGGCGCCGCCGTGCCGGCGCACGGCCTGACGCTGCTCGACGTGGGCTACCCCGCCTCCCCCGAGGCGGGAGGGGGGACCGACCGCGGCCTGGGGTAGACTCGGGGCGATCCCCCCGGAGGCGACGCGTGCAGATCACGATCACCGGCCGGCACGTCGAGGTGACCCCCGCGATCCGCGACTACGCCCAGGCCAAGGTCGAGAAGCTGCTGCGGTTCTTCGGCCGGGCCACCGGCGCCACGGTCACGCTCGCCGTCGAGCACGCCGACCACGAGGTCGAGATGGTGCTCGACCTGGCGCGGGGGGTGCGGCTCGTGGGCAAGGCCGCCGCGCCCGACATGTACGCCGCCATCGACCTGGCCGAGCAGAAGCTGGGCATGCAGCTCAGGCGCACGAAGGAGCGCTGGCGCGACCACCACCGCGGCGAGCGCCGGACGCCCGTGGACGCCACGCGGCCTCGGCCCCCCTCCGAGGACGAGGCCACCACGTACGAAGATGTGATCGAGCGGCTCCGCCGCGGAGAATGAGCGCCGCCGCCCCAGGTCCGAGGGTCCCGCCATGCCCGCCGCCAGCTCCGATCGGCTCCTCAGCGAGGCCCACTGCCTGCCGGCCCTGGCGGCGACCACGCGCGAGGAGGCCGTCGTCGAGCTCTCCGAGGCCTTCGTGGGCTCGGGCCGCCTGAGCGAGTAGGGCCGGCGCGTGCTGCTGGCCAGCGTGCTCAAGCGCGAGGACGCCGGCACGACGGGCATCGGCAACGGGGTCGCCCTGCCCCATCCCCAGGCGCCCGAGGACGTGCGCTCCCACGTGCGGGAGCCGCTGGTGGCCGTGGGCGTCTCCCCGCGCGGGATCGGCTTCCAGGCGGTGGACGGCGCGCCCGTCCACGCCGTGTTCCTGGTGGCCGCCGGCGACTCCCAGGCGTACCTCTCCATCGCCCGCCGCGTCGCCGGCCTGGCCCGTGACCGCCGCTGGCCCAAGCTGCTGCGGCAGTGCCGCACGGCGAAGGAGATCCGCGAGCTGGTCGAGGAGGCCTGGGAGGGGCAGGCGGGGTGAGCCCGGGGCAGCCGCCGCCGTCCTGCCGCCGCCGGGTCACGATCGTGAACCCGATGGGCCTGCACGCGCGGCCGGCCTCGATGATCCAGCAGCGCGCCGGGCGCCACGCCTCGGAGGTGATGCTGACCCTGGTGAGCGCGCCGGAGGGCGCGGGCGGCGAGCCCGGCGCGCGCGCCGACGCCAAGCAGGTCCTGGAGCTGATGTTCCTGGGCGCCCCCCAGGGCAGCGTCGTGGACGTGGAGGCCTCGGGTCCGGACGCCGAGTCGGCCGTCGCCGACGTGGCCACGCTGATCGCCTCCGGCTTCGGCGAAGGCTGAGCGGCGGGCGCGGCCATGAGCGCCCCGGCCGGCAGCCCCCGCGCCCCCCAGGAGCTGCGCGGCATCCCGGTCTGCGGGGGCTCGCGCGTGGGGCCGGCCCTGATCTTCGAAGAGGCGCTCGACCTCGCGCCCGTCTCCGACCGTCCGCCGGCGGACCCCGAGGCGGAGGTGCAGCGCCTGCGCCGGGCGGCGGCCGCCGCCCGCGAGGACCTCGAGCGGCTGCTGGCGACGCTGGGCGGCGACGGCGGCGTCGGCGCCATCTTCCGCGCCCACGGCCTGATGCTCGAAGGGCTCGTGCCCCAGCTCGAGGCCGAGGTGCGCAGCGGGCGGGCCGCCGAGCGGGCCGTGGCCCACGTGCTGCACGCGGCCGCCGCGCGCCTGAGCGCCTCGAAGAACCGGCTGATGGCGCAGCGCAGCCAGGACGTGCTGGACGTGGAGCGCCGCCTGCTCCGCGCGCTGCGCGGCGTCCCGGCGCAGGACCCCACCGGCCCGGCGGGCGGCAACGATCCCGTGGTCGTCGTGGCCCGCGACCTGACCCCCTCGGAGACGGCCGCGCTCGAGGGCCGGGCGGTGTGCGCGCTGGCGCTGGAGCAGGGCGGCGTCACCAGCCACTCGGCGCTGATCGCCAAGTCGCTGGGCATCCCCTGCGTCGTGGGCGTGCCGGGGCTGCTGGCCGGCGTGCAGCACGGCGACCGCCTGTGGGTGGACGGCACGGAGGGCCGCGTCGTCTTCCACCCCGACGACGACATGGTGCGTCGGGCGCGCGAGCTGGGCGAGCGCTACGACCGGCTCGAGCGCACGCTGGTGGCCGAGAGCCGCCTGCCGCCCGAGACGCTGGACGGGCACCGCGCCGTGCTGCTGGCGAACATCGAGTTCCCCCTGGACGTGGAGGCCGGCCTCAAGCGCGGGGCGGAGGGCGTGGGCCTGTTCCGCACCGAGTTCCTCTGGAAGCCGGGCCAGAGCCTGCCCGACGAGGAGGAGCACGTGCGCGCCTACCGCTCGACGCTGGAACGCATGGCCGGCGGGCGGCTCACGGTGCGCACCTTCGACTTCGGCTCCGACAAGGAGGCGCCGGAGGTGGGGGCGCCCGAGCCCAACCCGGCGCTGGGCGTGCGCTCGCTGCGCTGGTGCTTCGAGCACCCCCAGGCCTTCCACGTGCAGCTGCGGGCGCTGCTGCGCGCGGCGGCCGAGGGCGACCTGCGCATCCTGCTGCCCATGGTGGGGGGGCTGGAGGAGCTGCGCCGGGCCAAGGCGCTGATCGCCGCGGCGGCCGACTCGCTGGCGCGGGAGGGCGTGGCCCACCGGGCCGACGTCCCCGTGGGGATCATGATCGAGATCCCGGCCGCGGCGGTGACCGCCGACCTGCTGGCCGAGGAGGTGGCCTTCTTCTCCATCGGCACGAACGACCTGATCCAGTACGACCTCGCCGTGGCGCGGCTCAACCCGCGGCTCGCGCCCCTGTTCCGTCCCTCCCACCCCAGCATCCTGCGGCTGATCCTGGACACCGTGCGCGCCGCGGCCCGGCGGGGGCGGGGCCTGACGATGTGCGGCGAGATGGGGGGCCACAGCATCTACACGGTGCTGCTGCTGGGCCTGGGCGTGCGCGAGTTCAGCCTGACGCCGGGCTACCTGCCGCGCGTCCGGCGCCTGCTGCGCAGCCTGACCCTGGAGCAGGCCCGCGCGATCGCCGAGGCCTGCCTGCGGCTGCCCACGGCCGACGACGTGGAGGCGCACCTCCGGGCCCGCGTGGCCGCCGTCGGGGCCGGCTGACCCCCGACGCCCCCCGGGGGGGCTAAGCGGGCCGCGCGCGGCGGGGGGGGGAGGGGGGCGTCGCGCCCGGTGGACACGGCGTGTGGAAGTTCCTCAAGCCCCGCGCGGGCCCCGGCCGAAAGGGGTCGCGAGCCATGGGCGCGTCCCAGGGCCGTCCCGCATCCCGGGGGTTGCATGCTGCTCAAGCGCGTGAAGAGCCTCATCGGCCTGGACGTCGGCACCCGTGCCGTCAAGGCCGTCGAGATCACCTGGAACGGCGGGCCCGTGATCACGGGCTTCGGGCACGCCGACCTGCCCGGCCCCGACGCGGTGCCCGACACCGTCGCCCGCGTGCTCCGGGAGAACGCCTTCCACTCCCGGCGCGTGGTCACCTCCGTCTCGGGCAAGGCCGTGATCGTGCGCTACCTCACGATGTACAAGATGAGCCCGGAGGATC
>CAZPOZ010000313.1:0-4424 GCA_964588235.1 uncultured Planctomycetales bacterium | reverse complement strand
GCTCGTCGGCGCCGAGCAGGACGACGTGGTGCCGCCGGCCAACGTCCGCGCGCTGGCAGCGGCCTACCCGGGCTCACGGCTCGAGTGGATCCCGGGCGACCACTACGCGATCCTGCGCCACCTCACCCGAGTTCTAGACTGGGTGGTCGATCATCTGGGATCTGCCCTCGCGGGGGCTCAGCATGGGCGCTGACGGGGGCTCCGGGACCCCGGGAGCTCGAGGCGGGGGCCCTGCCCCCGGCGCCCCCCGTGATCGCCACGGCAGGCCCGGCTCGGCCCCTGGGCAGGCCGGGGGGAAGGCCCCGGGCCGCCCGGCGTCCAAGCAGGCGTCCTCCCGGCCCCCGTCGGAGCCCCCCGTGCCCGCCCCGGCCTTGCGCCTGCCCTCGAACCCTGCCCCGGCAGAGCCCCCGGCCCCGGCGGGCGAGGCGCGGCCCGCGCTGCGCGGCCCACGCGCCCCCGACCGGGCGCTCCAGGACGCCTGGGTGGCCCGGCTGCGTGCGCGCGACCCGGAGGCTCTGCGCGAGGTGGTCCTGGCCTTCTCCGAACGCCTCACCGCGGTGGTCAGCGGCCTGCTCAAGGACCGCGACGCCGTCGAGGACGTCGTGCAGGAGACCTTCACCAAGGCCTGGTACCGCATCGACACCTTCCACGGCGACTCGGGCCTCTACACCTGGCTGTACCGCGTGGCGGTCAACGCCTGCAAGGACCACGTGAAGCGGCGCAGCCGCCGCCCCGCGGGGTCGCTCGACGAGCTCGGGCCGGAGCCCGGCCTGGCCGCGCCGGCCCCGCCCCCCGTGGAAGGGCTGGCGCGCCGCGAGCTGCGCCTGGCCGTGCGCGAGGCCATGGCCCGGCTGCCGCAGCGCTTCCGCGCGGTGCTCGCCCTGCGCGAGATCGAGGGCCTGCCCTACCAGGAGATCGCCGACGTGCTCGGGCTGTCGCTGGGCACCGTCGAGTCCAGGCTGTTCCGGGCCCGCCAGCGCCTGGCCGCGCTGATCGAGCGGAGCCGGTCCCGCGGGGCGCGGGGCGAGCAGGGAGACCGAACGTGAGCGATGCCGAAGACCCCAGCCCGCGCCTGAGGCGCGAGGACTCGCTGGCGCTGGACGGCCGGCTCGACGAGCGGGCCGCCGCCCGGCTGGTGCGGACCGACGACGCCGAGCCTGCGCGCCGCCGCGCTCGCGAGCGCCTGGCGGAAGCCCTGGGCCTGTGGGCCGACGAGGCGCGGGCCGCGGGCGCGAGCGTGGACGGCGACGCGCTGGCCGGACGCGTGCTGGCTGCGGTGCGCGCCGCGCCCCGGGAGCCGGGCCCGCAGCCGGTCCCCTGGGGCTATGCCGCGGCCGCCGCCGCCCTCCTGGCCGTGGGCCTGAGCGGCTTGGCGCTCGTGCGGCCTGCCGCGGAGGCGCCCGGGGCGCCGGGAGTGGCCTCGGCCATCGAGGACGACGGCCTGGCGCTGCTGCGACGTCTCGAGCTCGAGCGACTGGCCCTGGTGGAGGCCCGCCGATGACCTTCCGACTGCCCTTCCTGCCGCTGCTGACCGTACGCGCCGTGGCGGTCCTCATGCTGTTGGCCGGCGTCTCCGTCGGCGTCCTCCTGGCGCGCACGCTGTGGGCCGGCCGGGTCGAGCCCCCGCCGGGGCCCGTGCTGGACGCCGCCATCGAGCAGAAGGTCCAGCTCTACGTGCGCTACGGCAACCTCGACCCCGGGCAGGCCGACCGGGTCCGGCGCTGCCTGACCCGGCTGGACCGGGAGGTGCTCGAGCTCTACCGCCAGCTGCGGCAGGAGCAGGCGCCCCGCTTCCAGGCGCTGCGCGTGAGCGCCGAGGAGGAGCTGGCGGAGATCCTCGAGGAAGCCCGGCGGACCCCCGGCCGCTGAACGTGGGCTCGCGCCGGGCAGCGCCGGCCGTAATGCTTCCGTTCGGCTCAGGACCCCTCCGGCCAAAGGTCGAAAGGGGGGGCTGCTCCGCGCCGTCCTATACTCCGGCGCTTCCCCCCCGTTCCCACCGGCGCCGGCCGGGGAGTTCATCGCATGGCTCGGGCCGTAGGCCTCGACATCGGCACGCGGATGATCAAGCTCGTCGAGGTCACGGGCAGCCCGAAGTCGTTCCGCATCCAGCGCCTGGCCGTCCGCGAGGTGCCGCGGGCGCCCGCCGCCGACGCGGCGCCGGCGGAGGGCGAGGAGGCCGCGGCGTTCGACCCCGCGGCCGCCACGGCGGCGCTGGTGCGCGAGCTGTTCGAGAGCCTCAAGCTGCCCAAGGAAGACGTCTGCGCCACCTTCGACACGGGCACGACGATCTCGCGCGAGATCGTGGTGCCCTTCTTCGAGCCCGAGAAGATCCGCAAGGTGGTCAAGTTCGAGGCCGAGCACCACCTCCACAGCCAGTCGGTGGACGAGGTGGTGGTCAACTGGATCAAGACTGGGGAGACGAAGGAGGGCAGCCGGCTCACGATCTTCGCCTCGGCGAAGGACGAGCTGGTGCAGCGGCTGGCCGTGCTGCGCATGGCCGGCATCGAGCCGGCCAGCGTGGACATGGACATCACGGCCACGTACGTGTGCGCCGACGCGTTGGGCCTCTTCCAGGCCCACCCCAACGCGCTGCTGCTCGACGTCGGCGCCCACGTGACCTCCCTGATGCTGATCGTGGACGGCAAGCCGCGCACGGTGCGCTCGTTCCTGCTGGGCGTGGGCGGCCTCCCGCCGGCCCTGCCGTCGGGCGCGCCCACGGCCCTGCGGGCCGACGACCTGTTCGTCGTGGGCGAAGTGGGCGGCGCCGCCCGCGCGCCCGCGGCCACGGCCGAGCTCGAGCCCAAGGACGCCCACCAGGAGTTCGTGCGCAAGCTGCACCGCGAGGTGCTGCGCAGCCTGCCGGCGCGCTCGGACGCCCCGCCCACGGTGGCCTACCTCTCGGGTGGCGGCGCGCTGCTGCCGGAGGTGGTGCAGACGCTCCAGGAGCGCATCGGGCTGCCGGTCGAGCGCGTGAACGTGCTGGCCAAGGCCGAGTGCAAGGACCCAGGCCCCGACCCCGCCTTCGCGGGCGCGGCGATCACCGGCGCCGTGGGCTGCGCCCTGCGCCTGCTGGGCCACAACCCGCTCGGCACCGAGCTGCTGCAGGACGAGTTCGCGCCCACGAACACCTTCGACGTCGTGCGTACGGCGGCGGCGACCGCGGTCACGCTGCTCTTCCTCGTGCTGCTGGGGCTCAACTACGCCGAGACCGTCCGGCGCGAGGCGGCCCTGAAGGAGAACGACCGCATCTTCAACGCGGCCCAGCAGATGTTCCAGATGGCCGAGCGCAAGGTGCTGGAGCAGGTCGATCACAAGGACCCCGCCACGGCGGAGCGGGACGCCCGGGCCTTCGTCACCGCCCTGCCGCGCGACGAGACGCGCCTGGGCCGGCTGCGCGGACGGCTCGTGGACCGGCACCGCGCGCTGCAGAGCGGGCTCGGGCTGGCCAAGGAGATCCCCGAGATCCACAGCGCCACGCGCGTCTACTTCGAGCTGGTCAAGGCCCTCAGCGAGGTGCCCCGCACCGAGTACGGCGAGTGGTTCGCCATCTCGAAGTTCGACTGCAACGAGCGCAAGCTGCTGTTCACGATCGAGACCTCGCAGACGCGCGACTTCGACACCGTGCTGAACCTGGTGAAGAAGAGCAAGTACTTCGACCTCCGCGCCAAGAACAAGGGCGCGCAGATGGTCGAGAAGCAGGCGAAGTCCACGAACGCGGAGAAGCGCGAGGTCCAGCCCTTCGAGATCCGCTTCCGGGAGGACGACTGATGGCCGACCCCGCCGCCGCCGCGGACGAGCCCAAGAAGGCCTCCGACCCGCTCAAGCTCTACTGCCTGATCTTCCTGGCCCTGGTCGTGGTGCTGGGCGTGCTGTACGTGAAGCGCCGCGGGAGCCGCAAGGCGATCGAGGCCTCCAACGTCACGGCCCGGGTGTGGTTCGACCAGCGTCAGCCGCGCAACGAGCGTGAGGACCGGCCCAACGACATCCCCAGCCTGGCCTTCGAGATCGAGCAGATGGTCGAGGCCTACGTGGCGGCCGGCGGCGAGGACTCCGGCACGATCAGCGACGCCAAGATGAAGGGCTTCGCCGCCGCGTCCTTCATGACCGAGGCGCGCGCGGGCAACGAGACGCGCGAGCCCAAGCCGCGCTACACGACCCTGTGGCGCAACTACGAGTACGCCGACGGCACGCTGGAGAACCTGCTCGTCCTGGCGCACAAGATCGACAGCAGCGCGCGCTACCGGGTGATGGAGATGTCGTGGCAGCTGAAGCCCGGGCGCGACGGGAACAACACCCCGCCCTTCCACAAGATCGGCCGCTCCACGCTCAAGGTCGCGCTGCGCACGGCCACCGGCAAGTCGAGCTGAGCCCCAACGCCACCAAGTTAGTCGATGCGAGGCACGTGCGGCGCGCTGGAGCCGGGC
>CAZPOZ010000312.1:0-4459 GCA_964588235.1 uncultured Planctomycetales bacterium | reverse complement strand
CCGTCGGGCTTCTCGCCGGTGTTGATCTTGCCGTCGCACCACTTGTCGAAGCCGGCCGCCTCCCAGCCGCCGTCCTCGCTCTGGTGCGCCGCCAGCCAGCGCAGGGCGTGCAGCACGGCGTCGTCCTGCTTCTTGCGCCCGCCGCCGCCGCTCTTGCGGTCCTTGCTGCCGCCGCGGCCCTTGAACGCGCCGCCCGCGCCACCGCCGGTGCCGAGCAGGTTGTTGCTCTGGGGTCCCTCGAAGGGCGCGTCGGACAGGCCCTCCGTCTCGCCCAGGGACTCGTCGAAGGGCTGGTCGTTGTCGGTCTCGTTGTGGTCGTCGACGGGCGTGTCCTTGATCACCGGCTCCTTGGACACGATCTCCTGCTGCTGGACCTCCTCGGTGTCCTCCGGCGTCTCGGGCACTTCCTCTTCGAGCTTCTCGTCGTTGGCCGCCACGGCGATGGGCTTCTTGGGCGGCTGCTTCTCCACGGGCGTGGTGAAGGCCGACAGGATCACGCCCAGGATCACGTGGAAGGCGATCGAGAGCATCCACCAGGGGCTCTTGCGCAGCGCCTGGTAGATCTGCTCGTTGAAGTCGGCGGACTGCTCGAAGGCGTCCACCTGCTCGCGACGCTCGGAACGTGCCATCGGGATCAGGCTCCAACGGGCGCCAGGGGCGCCGAGGTGGCGGGATCGGGGAAGCGGAGGCAGCGACGGACTGGGGCGCGTCCCGCCGGGGGCGGAATGCTACCGTCGGCCGACCCCCCTTCCAACGGGCCGCCCGCGGGCCGGTTCAATGCCGCCGAGCGGTCGGCGGCCATGGCGGCGAGCACCCCCACCCAATGGACCCAATAACTAGACCGCTCGGTCTATTTTAGGTCTCCCCGAGCAGGGCCCCGCAACCCCTCCACGAGCAGCAGCACGGCACAAGCCGTCTGGGCCACCCGGTCGGCGTAGACGCTCTGGGGCACCAAGCCGTCCGGCCCCAGGGCCTCGTCCAGGGCGGGGAGCGCCGCCTGGAACCAGGCCGGGGCCTGGCGGCTGCGCGCGGCCAGCCAGGCCTGCATCAGCCAAGAGGCCAGGTCGGTGCCTTGCCCATTCCAGGTCAGCGGCTCTTGGGTCAGGCAGACGGAGACGACCTGCTCCGGGAACAGGTCGCCGGCGGCCAGCGCCCCCCCGAGCACGCGCACCAGGGCCTCCGCGAGGCGGAAGTCGCCGCAGTCGGGGTTGGCCGGCGCCTGCCCGGGGCTGAGGAGCCCCCGGCCTCGGGCGCCCAGGTCGGCCTGCCGCCCCGAGGCGATCAACCCGTCCAGGGCCATGGCCACCAGGGCCCGCAGCCAGCCGTCGCGCACGCCGGCGGCAGCCACGCCCGCCAGGGCGCGCGCCGCCTGCCCGGCGGCGACGGCCCGGGCGGGATCGCGGCGGCCGGCCAGGGCCAGCGCCCCCGCCGCCAGGGCGGTGGTGGAGGGCCCGGGGTCGGGAGCCCCCAGCGCGTTGGGCGCGAGCAGGCCGAAGCCCCCGCGCCCGTCGGCCTTCTGCACGCGCTCGAGGTAGTCGAGCGCCCGCTCCCGCACGCGCAGGAGCTCGGCGGGGGCCTCGGCGCCGGAGCCGAGGGCCTCCACGAAGGCCCAGGCCGCCAAGGCGCTCGAGGCCGCCCGCCGCACCTCGGGCTCGGGAGGCGAGGGCCGGTCGGCCGCCGCCCAGAGCGCGAAGCCGCCGTCGGGCTCGGCCAGGCTGGCCAGGCCCTCCAGCGCGGCCGTCAGACGCAGGCGAGCGTCGGTGGCCCGCGCCTCGCCGAACCACCCGCTCCCCCAGGGCCCCGGGCCGGTCGGACACACCGTCACGCGGCTGGCGGCCCGCTGTGCGCCGACGATGCAGGCGACCGCCAGCCCGCCCGCCAGGAGTCGCAGCCCCCAGGGGCCTGCGGCCCTCGTCACCGGAAGCGGGCCCGCGAGTAGACCGGGTGCTCGTCGAGCTGGCGCAGCTGCTGCCGCGCCTGGTCCACGAGGCGGTCGGCCAGGCTGTCGGGCCAGACGACCGAGCCGCCCTGCACGAGCTCGATGATCCGCTGGTGCTCCAGGCGCACCTGGCGGGCGAGCACGTACTTGTCCTCGACGGCCTTGTAGGCCGAGTCGAAGTCGAGCTTGCGCGCGGCCTGCACCTCGAGCACGCCCAGCACGATGGGCCCGGCCGGCTCCTTCTCGAAGCGGAAGACCGCGGCGTCCCCGGGGCGCCGCCCGGGCGCGAACAGCCAGGCTGCCCCCTCCGGGAAGCGGAACTCGCTCTGGATCTCGGGGGCCTCGCGCCACACGCGCTCGCTCAGGCCGAAGCGCTGCGCGATCGCCTGGGGCGCCTCGCCGCCGCGGAAGGCCTGCGCGATGCGCTCCGCCTTGGCCAGCGCCGCGGCCTCGGCCTCGGCGGGCGAGAGCTCGCCCACCAGCTCGTCGATCGCCGGCACCAGGAAGAACACGAAGCGCGCGCCGGCCTTGTCGTCGAACAGCTCGGGCTCCTCGCGGTAGAGGCGGCGCACCTCGGCCGGCGACACGGTCAGGTCCACCTGGGGCCGGGCGCTGCGCCCCAGCCCGACGAGCAGCTTGCGCATGTAGCCCCGGCGCATCTCGCGGTTGCGCACCTGCAGGCGGAACTCCTCGGCCGACAGGTCGCGCCCGGCCAGGTACTCCTCGAAGGTCACGGGACGCCCGGTGTTCTTGGCCGCCAGCGCGAGCTCCTCGCGCTTGAGCTGCTCGACGGCAGCGTCCAGGATCGAGGGCTCGAGCCGCAGGCCCTCCTGCTCGGCGGCCTTGACGAGCAGCTGCTCGCGCGACCAGGCCAGGCGGCGCCGCTCCAGGTCGGCCTCGAACTCGGCCTCCTCCTGCCCCGCGACCCGGCCGCCCGTCTCGCGGATCAGCCGCCGCCGGGTGAGCACCTCCCCCCACACCACGGCCACGATCTCGTCCAGCTCCTGTCCCTCGGCCTCGCGCGTCACGCGGGCGCGCTTGGCCGGCTCCTGGTAGCCGTAGGGCAGGGGCGAGACGCTGCCCGTGCCCGCCGGGTTGCTGTCGCAGCCGGCGGCCGCGCAGGCGACGAGCGCGAGCAGCAGCGGCGGGAGCGCCGGACGGCGGAGGCGGGTGAGGGGCATGACGCGGCAGGATAGCCGCCGAGCGGGCGCCGCCGGCACCCCGGGGGGAGTGGGTGGCCATCCGCGCCGGCCTCCGGCGTGCGCGCGGCGCGCAGGGCGGGGGCGCTCAGGCGTCGGTCCCGAGGACCCCGTGGAGCGCGCGCAGCAGGGCCTCGGGCCCCGCCGCGGCCGGCAGCGGCACGAAGCCGCGGTCGTCGGCCAGGCGGCGCACGGTCACGCCCCGGGCCGCCAGCCGCTCCAGGCCCCGGCCCCCGGGCGTCTCGGTGAGCACCACGCCCGGCCGCTCGGCGCCGTCGATGCGCGTGAAGCCCGCGGCGCCCGCCGCCACGCGCACCTGCTGGGCCAGCAGCAGCCGCTCGGCCGCGGGCGGGGGCGCGCCGAAGCGCTCGCGCAGCTCGGCGGCGAGCGACGCCAGGTCCTCTCGGGTCTCGGTCGAGGCCAGCCGGCGCAGCAGGCGGAACTTCTCGCGCGGGTCGGCGACCCAGGCGTCGGGCACGCCGGCCGGCAGGTCGATGGCCAGGTAGGCCGGCGACGGAGGGGGCGGGCCCTGCCCGCGGGCCCGTCGCACGGCCTCGGCCAGCAGGCGGCAGTAGAGGTCGTAGCCCACGGCGGCGATGTGCCCCGACTGCTGCGCCCCCAGCAGGTTGCCCGCGCCGCGGATCTCCAGGTCGCGCATCGCGATGCGGAACCCCGCCCCCAGCTCGCTGTACTCCTCGATGGCCTTGAGCCGCTCGACGGCCTCGGGGTTCACGCTGCGCTGCTCGGGCAGCAGCAGCAGCGCGTGCGCCTGGCGGTGCTCGCGCCCCACGCGCCCGCGCAGCTGGTGCAGCTGGGCCAGGCCGAAGCGGTCGGCGTCGCGGATGACGATCGTGTTCGCGTTGGGGATGTCGAGCCCCGACTCGATGATCGTCGTGGCCAGCAGCAGGTCCACGTCGCCGCGCACGAAGCGCAGCATGCGCGACTCGACCTGCTCCTTGTCCATGCGGCCGTGGATCGCGGTCAGGCGCAGGTCGGGCAGGCGCTCGAGCAGGCGCGAGCCCACCGGCGCGAGATCGGCGATGCGGCTGGTCACCAGGAAGGCCTGCCCGCCCCGGTCGAGCTCGGCGCGCAGGGCCGCCGCCACCGTCTCGTCGCCGTCGGGCACGACGCGCGTGTGCACCGGGTGGCGTCCCAGCGGCGGCGTGGTCAGGTTGCTGATGTCCTTGATCCCCAGCAGGGCCATGTGCAGCGTGCGCGGGATGGGCGTGGCCGAGAGGGTCAGCACGTCCACCTCGGCGCGCAGGGCCTTGAGGCGCTCCTTGTGCTTCACGCCGAAGCGCTGCTCCTCGTCCACGACGAT
>CAZPOZ010000311.1:0-4460 GCA_964588235.1 uncultured Planctomycetales bacterium | reverse complement strand
AGCGGCCGGCGCGCTGGGCCGGTAGCGGAAGGCCGATGACGACGACGACGCGCCTGCGGCCTGCGCAAGGAGGAGGAAGCGGCCTGAGCGCCCGGCTCCAGCGCGCCGCACGTGCCTCGCATCGACTAACTTGGTGGCGTTGGGCCTGAGCGCCCGGCTCCAGCGCGCCGCACGTGCTTCGCATCGCCCCTCTTGGCGGCGTTGCCTGTGAGCCCAGCAGCCTCCGGCGGCGTAGGCTGGCGCGATGCTCCTGCCGCTCGCCGACCGGCCGAGGCTCTCCTCGCGCCGGGCCTGGCTCGTCTCCAGCCTGGCGGCGGCGCTGCTCCTGGTGCACGGCCTGAGGTGGCGGCTGCCCGTCACGCTCACCGTGGACGGGCCCCAGGACGCGCTCGCGCTGGCCTGGGCCCACCCGGCCGCCGGCGGGTCCCTGCGCACCCTCGTCGGCCACCTCCTGCTCCACGGCGACGGACTGCACCTGGCGGTCAACCTCTTCTTCCTGCTCGTGTTCGGGCCCAACGTGGAGCGGCGGCTCGGGCCGGCCGGGGCCCTCGCGGTGTTCCTGGCCGGCGGCGTGGCCGGGGGCCTGGCGTTCTCCGCCTGGGCCTCCGAGGGCCACCTCGTAGGCGCCTCGGCGGGCGCGCTGAGCCTGACCCTCTGCCACGCCGTGGCGCTGCCGGGCCAGCGCGTGCTCGTGTTCGTCTGGCTCGTCGTGGTCTGGGTGGGGGAGCTGCCCACCCGCGTGCTCGCCGCGGCCCTGGTCGCGCTGGACGCGTTCGCGCTGGCCTCGGGCGCCTACGCGGGGGGGCGCATCGCCGTGCCCGCCCACGTCGCGGGGCTCGCGGCGGGGGGCCTGCTGGGCCTGGTCGCCCGCCGGCTGCCCGTCCGGCCGGCCCTCGGCGCCCGCCCTACCTGAGCTCGCGCGCGAAGGCCGTGAGGCGCTCCATCCCGGCCACGACGTCGGCTTCCGAGCAGGCGTAGGACAGGCGGATGGCGTAGGGCGCCTCGAAGGGCGTCCCCGGGACGACCGCCACGTGCGCGTGCTCGAGCAGCAGGTCGGCCAGGGTGGGGGCGTCGGTCACGGGGTGGCCCCGGTAGGAGCGGCCGAACCAGCGCGACACGTCGGGCAGCACGTAGAAGGCCCCGTCGGGCCGGCGGCAGGTCACGTCCGGCAGGGCCGCCACCGCCGCGTGCATCCGGTCGCGCCGCTGCTGGAACACGGCCCGCATGCGGGCCACCTCGTCCTGGGGCCCTTCCAGGGCCGCGAGGGCCGCGGCCTGGCAGATGTCGGGGGGGCCCGAGAGCGCGTGGCTCTGCAGGCGGATCATGCGCTGCACCAGGTCGTGCGGCCCGCCGCACCAGCCGATGCGCCAGCCGGTCATGGCGTACGACTTCGACACGCCGCTGACGACCAGCAGGCGCCCGTGGGCCTCCGGGGCCGCCGCCGCCAGCGAGCGCGACGTGGCCGGGGGGTAGGTGAGATCCTCGTAGATCTCGTCGGAGACGACGGTCACGTCCCGCTCCGCCGCGAAGCGCGCCAGCGCCGCCAGCGTCTCCGGCCGCTGGACGGCCCCCGTGGGGTTCCCGGGGCTGTTGAGCAGGAGCACGCGCGTGCGTGGCGTGAAGGCGGCGCAGACGCGGTCCACGTCGAGGGCGAACCCGTCCTCGGGCCGCGTCTCGACGAACACGGGGCGGGCCCCCGCGGCCTCGATCATCTTGGGCACCGACAGCCAGCAGGGCCGCGGGACGACCGCCTCGTCGCCCTCCTCCAGCAGCACCTGCAGGGCCAGGTAGAGCACGCCCTTGGCGCCGACGCTCACCAGGGTGCCCTCGGCCGTGAGGCCCGTGTAGCCCGCGGCCGCCAGGCGCCGCGCGATCGCCTGGCGCAGGGCCGGGATGCCCGCCGCGGCGACGTACTTCGTGCGGCCCGCGCGGATCGCCGCCACGGCCGCCTCGCACACGTGCGCGGGCGTGGGGAAGTCGGGCTCGCCGACCGTGAACGAGATCACCGGCACGCCCTGCGCGCGCAGCCGCGCGGCCCGGGCCGCGATGGCCAGCGTCTCGGACTCGCCGAGCTGGCCGGCGTGGCGGGCGAACGGGGTCATGGGACCGGCAGCCTACCCGACCCCGCTCGGGCGGCCCGCAATCCCGACGCCGCCGGTGGTGTCCCAAGTTGGCTCCCCTGCGCGCGAGCGGCGCGCTGGGCTCAAGGGCGCTCAGGCCCGCATCGGCTCGTTGCGTAGGCCGGCGCGTGCCAGCGCCGGCGCAGGCGGCGGCGGGGGCGGCCTCGCCGCTGCGGGCCTTCCCCGGCGCCCCGCTTGCGGGGCGCGTTGGAGCAGGGCCCTCCAGCGCCCCGGTGTGCCCCAGTCCAGCGTCCAGAGGGCAACGTAGGACACTACCCCGGCCGCGCGGGGTCGCGCCCCGAGGCGCTCGCCCGGGCCGGGAGCGCCCCGTCCCTGCGGCCACGCCCCTCCCCGGGGCAGGCGGCACCCGGGACCCGCGCGGGCCCCGGTCAGCGGGTCAGGAGGCCCGCGCGAGCGCGACGAGGGCGTCGAAGGCCTTCGGGTCGCGGATGGCGAGCTCGGACAACGACTTGCGGTTCAGCTCGACGCCCGCGTGCTTGAGGCCCTGCATCAGGCGGCTGTACATCACCCCGCGGGCGCGTGCGGCGGCGCTGATGCGGACGATCCACAGGGCGCGGAACTCCCGCTTCTTCAGGCGACGGCCCTTGTAGGCGTACTGCCACGCCCGGTGCACCGTCTCCTTCATGATCTTGTACTGGTTCTTGAGGCGGCCCCGGAAGCCCTTGGCGGCCTTGAGCAGCCGGCGCTTGCGCGCCAGGCGCTTGGGGGTGTTCGTCACGCGTGCCATCGGAGACCTCTTCCGTCAGGGGGCCGCTCAGGCCCGGTCGCCTCGCCACCTCACCAGCCGAAGGGCCGCTAGTGCCCCATCGCCCGCAGCATGGTGCGCGCCTGGGCGCCGACGATCGCCACGGGGTGGTTGAGCCGCCGGCGGCGGCGGGCGCGCTTCTTGCTCATGATGTGGCTGGTGTTCGCCGAGCCGTACGGCATCACCTTGCCGCGGGCCGTGACCTTGAAGCGCTTGGCGACGGACTTGCGGGTCTTGAGCTTGGGCATGGGAGCAGCGCCGGGATCGGGGGAGAACGGAGGACGGTACCTCCCCGACGCGCACGGTCAAGCGCGTGCGGGGCCCGGCAGCGTCCTCCTTTGCCCTCTGGACGCTGGACTGGGGCACACCGGGGCGCTGGAGGGCCCTCCTCCAACGCGCCCCGCGATCGGGGTGCCGGGGAAGGCCCGCAGCGGCGAGGCCGCCCCCGCCGCCGCCTGCGGCGGCGCTGGCACGCGCCGGCCTACGCAACGAGCCGATGCGGGCCTGAGCGCCCTCGAGCCCCGCGCGCAGAGCAAGGGGCGACCTGCCTCCACGGCGCTCTCCATGGAGGTTCCGAAGCCGTTGTTCGGGAGGCCCGCCCGGACCGCGCGATACCACCCGTTCATGAATGGGTCGGGCTGGGACACCACCCGGGGCCCGGTGGGCCCCCGGGGTCCGGCCCCCCGTCCGCCGCACGAGGCGGGGGCGCGGCGTCCCCGGAGCCCCCCACCGGGCCCCGTTGCCGTGCTCGCGGTCGGGAGGCGCAGGGACCGGGCTCCCGGGGGCTGCGTCTGCCCCGGCACCACGGCTTCCCCGGGAGCTGCTCCGTCCCCAGGAGCTACTTCTTCCCCAAGAGCATCGTCATGCGCTTGCCTTCCAGGCGCGGCGTCTGCTCGACGCGGGCGATGTCCTCCAAGCGCTTGGCGAACTCCAGGCAATGGGCGTGACCCATCTCCGGGTGCGCCAGCTCGCGCCCGCGGAACTGGATCATCACGGCCACCTTGTCGCCCCGGACGAGGTACTCGCGGGCCGCCGCCACGCGGATCTCCAGGATGTGGGAGTCGGTCTTCGGCCGCATACGCAGCGTCTTCAGCTTGCTGCGGTGCTGCTTGGAGCGGCTGTCGTGGGCCTTCTTCGCCTGCTCGTACTTGAACTTCCCGTAGTCCATGATCTTGCACACGGGAGGGCGGGCGCGATCGGCGACCTCGACGAGGTCCAACCCGGCCTCCTGCGCCATGCGCAGCGCCTGGTCGGTGGGCACGACCCCGAGGTTCTTCCCCTCTGCATCGATCAGCATCACCTGGCGGATGGTGATGCGCTCGTTGACACGCGGGCCCCGATCCTGGGGCATGGACGAATCGAAACGCGGGCGAAGGATGGCGGGGGACTCCAGGGGCCTGCGGCCGGGCCACGCGGCCCGGCACGCCGTCATCATGGCATGGACCCGGGCGCGCAACCACCCTGGCCCCGACCCGGCAGCGTCCTACGTGGCCCTCTGGAGGCCATGGCCACCAAGTTGGGGGTAGGGTCCTTCGGAGGGCGAGACCTCTCCTGCGGAAGGCCCTAGGGATGGC
>CAZPOZ010000310.1:0-4486 GCA_964588235.1 uncultured Planctomycetales bacterium | reverse complement strand
CCGCTACCGGCCCAGCGCGCCGGTTGCTTGGGAACGGCCTTCAGAGGCCATCCGTAGGCCCGTCCGCGGGAGGAGTCTCACCCTCCACGAGGCCCTACCCTGAGTTGGTGGCCATGGATCTGAGCGGTCCGGGCGGGACGCCGCCGAGCGAGCCGGGGCGGTCCTGCCGGGGGGGCGTCGGCCCAAGGCCGTAGCCGGGAGACCGTGGCAGGGTGGCAGCGTCGGCCCCCCCCCGGTAGACTGCCGGCATCGACCCGGCAGGGAGCGACGCGCATGGTCCCGAACGACGGCGGCGACGAGAGCGGCGAGCAGGTGTCCGAGGGCGCTCCGATGGGCGAGGAGCCGATCGCCGAGGCCGAGGGGGAGGCGGCGCCCCCGGGCGGGACCGCCGAAGAGCTGCTCTACGAGGCCGAGGCCGCGCGTCGGCGGGCCGCCGCGTCCATGAGCCTGGTGCACAAGGAGCACTACGCCTTCCTGCTGGCGAACTGCCTGTTCCTGGCCGGGGCGCTGGCCGCCTGGTCGCGGGCGCCGTACGGCGAGGCCGTCAACGGCGGTCAGCTGATGAACGGGCTCGACACGATCCGCGGCGCGGCGATCTTCGCGCTGTCGATCTACGGCTTCTTCACCACGGCGATCGGGCTGTACACCAAGCGCACCGTGGTCTGGCCGTTCATGCTCAACGCCCTGCTGGGGCTGTGGGTCGGCCTGGGCGGCGTGATCCGCGGCTGCGGGGGCGACGCCTGGGACCACGCCTACGAGGTGCTCAAGAAGACCGAGCACTCCCACCTCGACAAGGCCTTGGCCGGCCTGGGCACGATCGCCCCCGGGTTCTGGATGCTCGCCGGCGGCTCGCTGCTGGTGCTCTTCATCGTGATCAAGGGCATCGTCGGCGGCGCCGCCCAGGCGCTGGCCGGCGCGGGCGACGAGGGCGAGGCCGAGGGCCGCCGCCGTCGCCGCTGACCGGCCGCTCACGCTGGTCGAGCTGCTCAAGCGCTCGGCCGCCTGGCTGGCCGAACGCGGGCTCGAGTCGCCGCGCCTGGAGGCCGAGCTGCTGCTCGCGCACGGGTTGGGGCTCCGGCGCCTCGAGCTGTACCTGCAGCACGACCGACCGGTTCGCGAGGACGAGCGCGAGCGCCTGCGGGCCCTGGTGACCGAGCGGGCCCGCGGCGTGCCCCTGGCCTACCTCACGGGCGAGCGGGAGTTCTTCTCGCTGCGCTTCGCGGTGGACCGGCGGGTGCTGATCCCGCGCCCGGAGACGGAGCACCTCGTCGAGGAGGCGCAGCGTCGGCTGGTGGGCGTGGACGGCGCCGTCCTGGCCGACGTGGGCACGGGCAGCGGCTGCATCGCCGTGGCCGCGCTCCACGGCCTCCCCGCGGCCCGGGGGCACGCGCTGGACCGTTCGGCCGCCGCGCTCGAGGTGGCCCGGGAGAACGCGGCGCGCCACGGCGTGTCCGGGAGGCTCGAGCTCCACGAGGGGGACCTGCTCGCGCCCCTGCGCGCGCACCCCGACTGGGGGCGCCTGCACGTGGTGGTCTCCAACCCGCCGTACGTGGTGCGCGGGGATCCCGGCCTGGCCCCCGACGTGGCCGCGCACGAGCCGCCCGAGGCCCTCTACGTCCCGGGCGGGGATCCGCTGGCGGTCCTGCGCCGGCTGGCCCCCGAGGCGCTCGAGGCGCTGCGCCCCGGCGGGCTGCTGGCCGTGGAGGTGGGGGCCGGCAGCGCGCGGCAGGCCGTGGCGCTGCTCGAGGCCCTGGGCTACCAGGGCGTGCGGGTGGGGGTGGACCTCGCGGGCATCGAGCGCGTGGTCTCAGGGTGCGCTCCGGCCGCGCCCGGAGGCCGCTGAGGGGGCGAGGACGGAAGGGTTCGAGGGCTCAGCGCAGGCTGCCGGCGGGCGGCGCCACGAAGTCGGCCGAGCCGTCCTCGGCGCCCAACAGGGCGCCGTCGTTGCGGTACAGGCGCCGGCTGGCCCGCGAGAGCTGCGCCTGCTCGGCGCGGGGCAGGGCCAACGCCGACGTGCCGGGGAGCAGCACGCCCAGGTCCACCGCGTAGGAGATCGCGCGGCCCAGCTTCACGGGGTCGGCTCCGGCCCAGCGGAGCACGTGCCGGGCCATCGTGGCGCGGTGCCAGCCGGCCACGGCGTCCTCGAGCCCCGCGTCGGCCGACGAGCGCGCCACCGGCAGCTCCACCTCGAAGTGGCGCAGGCCCTCGGGCGTGGCCACGTCCACGCCGAAGACCACGGTCTCGGCCCCGGCGACGAGCCGCGCGGCGATGGGCTGGGCCCCGTCGCCGGCGGTCAAGGTGCCCGGCACCAGCCGCTGCACGTACCCCGAGGCCGGGGACAGGGTCAGCGCGGTGCGAGGTCCCAGGCGGGCGAGCCCGTGCTCGGCCAGGAAGCCGGCGGGATCGAAGCGCCAGACGGCCACGCGCGTGCCCAGGCCGCCCCCGCGCACGGCCAGCGCCTGGGCCGGCCCTTCGGGGGCCAGGAACGAGATCCTCGCTCGCGCCCCGGCCCGGGCCGAGTCGGCGGGGACGAAGGCCAAGCGACCCTGCGGCGCCGGGGCGGGCCGGAGCCCGGGCGCCGGCTCGTCCAGCGCCAGGCCCCGCGGCTCCACCGAGAGGGAGGCGGTCAGGTTCGCCGCCTGGTCCGGAGCGGGGGCGGGGGCGCGGCGCGAGGCCCCCTCGCCCGCGCGCTCCTCGGGGGTCGGCAGGCCGGGGGTCGTGACGACGTCCTCGTGGGAGAGCCACAGCGGGTCGGTGTAGACGCGCTCCCGCCCGCGGCCGGCGAGCGGCGTGACGAAGGCGAGGCTCACGCGCACGGTCTCGCGCGGAGCGATCGGGAAGACGGTCACCCGCAACAGCCCCGGGACCTCGCGCTCGACGCGCAGGGGGTCGCGGCCGGTGGGCTGGCGCGGGCGCACGGTCTCCCCATAGAGGCGGCGTCCGTCCTCGAAGGTGAGGGTGCGCGCGGCGATCTCGGTCTGCCCCTGGCGGCCGAGCGCGCAGCGGATCACCTCGGCGTGCGGATCGACGGCGAACACGCGCGACCACTCCACGGTGTCGGTGCGCGTGTTCGTCGCCTCCAGGGTCACGTCCACCCGGGCGAGCTCCTGCGCGAAGCGCGCCTCGCCGCGGCGCACGTCCACCAGCACGCCGGCCGGCGTGCTGACCTGGGCGGCCGCCCGCTCGCGGGCCTCGAGCCGTTCGCGCACGCGCGCGGCCAGGCCCACGTCGGTGGGGTCGCCGTCCTCGCCTCGGGCGGGGGAGGCCCCGAGCAGGGCGCCCAGCCCGAGGAGGGCGCCGAGGAGCGCGCCGGGGAAGGCCCCGGGAACGGCAGCGCACGGACCGTGGCGGTGGCGGGACCCGATCGTCATGCAGCACCTCCTGAGGGGCCTCGAGAGCGGGCTCCCTGGCTAGCAACGTCGGCCGGGGACCTTCCGCACCCAGGACGCGGCCCCCAGCGCCGGCCGCTCCCGGCCAACCCCTTGGACGCGGAGCCGCCAGGGAGGTCCAATCGGGCTGCGGGCCCTCGGGGCCCCCGCAAGCCTGCCGGCGGCTCAGCCGCCCGGGGGCGCCGCGTCGGCCTCGGCGGGCGCGGGGACCCCGGCCGCCGGCGGCGGGCACCCGGGCACGCTCGAGTCGTACGGGAGGGAGCCCGCTCCCGCCAAGGCGAGCGCGCCCAGCGCCGTGGCCGCCCCACGGCCCGCGGATCGCTCCCAGGCCGTGGCGACCGGGAAGCTCCCGTCGGCCTCCGGATCGGCGTCGCTTCGGCCCTGGAGCCCGAGCAGCACCCGGGCGCCCGTCTCCTCCCAGCCCTTGCGCCAGGCAGGTCCCAGGCGCCAGCCGGCTTCGCGCATGAGCCAGAGCTCGAGGGGCACGGGCGCGCGGGAGGCTGCGGCCCGCTCCCGCTGCCCGGAGAGCAGCAGCTCGGCTCCTCGGGCCACGGCGCTGCCCGGGCCGCGCTCCTCGCAGCGCAGCAGCCGCAGCCAGATCAGGCCGGCCGTGAGGCTCGTCGGGTCGGCCCCGGGGACCGGCAGCCGGGTCTCGCCGAGCAGGTCGGGACGCAGCGTGCCGCGGATCGGGTCGCAGAGGCGTTCGATCCACGGCCCCGCCGCGACGAGCGGGTCCGCATCGAGCGCGCTCAGGGGCGGCCGCCCCCGGCTGCGCTCCTCGAGGGCGACCCGGCGGCCCGCCGACAGGGCCAGCAGCGCCCACAGGGTCAGCGACTCGTCGGCCGCGCCCGTGCCCAGCCCGTAGCGCCAGAGCCCGTCGTCCTCGCGGAGCGACGCCAGCGCGGCGAGCGCGCGCTCCGCGGCGCCGCGCCACGCCAGGCCCAGCGTCTGGCCGTAGAGCGTGACGAGCGCCCAGGTGCCCAGGGCGTGGTCCAGCCTCCAGCGCTCGCCCCCGCCGGCGAAGAGGAAGCCCCGTTCGTCCTGGGCGCCCCGCAGCCAGGCGGCGGCCCGGCCCACCGGGCCTGCGAACGCGTGGT
>CAZPOZ010000309.1:0-4490 GCA_964588235.1 uncultured Planctomycetales bacterium | reverse complement strand
GTGAGCGCGCGGCCGACGGCCGACGGCGACGACCTGCGCGACCTGCTCCTCGAGCCGTTCCAGGCGCGGCACGCGGCCGACGACGCGCTCCCCGGCGTGCCCCGGTTCGCGCCCGTGGCGCTGCCCGCCACGCCGCGCGCGTTCTTCCTCCGCCGCACGGCGCCGGGCGCCGGCCCGGAGCGTCCCGCGGGTGCTGCCGGCCGTGCCCCGGCCCGCCCGGGGCCCGGCGAGGCTCCGACGGGTGGCGGCCAGGAGGCGGCGGGCGACTGATGCGCCTGCCCTTGGCGCTGCTGGTGCTCGCGGCCCTCAGCCGACCCACGCCCACGCTGAGCGCGGAGGACTCCGCGGGCCCCGCCGACGAGCGGCGGGCGCTCCTCAGGGTCGCGGAGCGGCAGCGGTCCTGCGTCGTGTCGGTGCAGGTGCGCGCGCCGGGCGGGGGCGAGAGCCGGCGGCAGGCAGTGGTCGTGGATCCGTCGGGGTGGCTGGTGCTGGCCGGGCCCTCGCCGGGACCGAAGGACACCCTCGCGGCCGAGGTGAAGCCGCAGACCTACGCGCCGGCGACGGTCGTGGCCCGGGATGCCGAGACGGCGCTCACGCTGATCCAGGTGCTGCCCTCGCAGGCCCCGCTCCAGG
This sequence comes from uncultured Planctomycetales bacterium, assembly GCA_964588235.1. Taxonomy (GTDB): domain Bacteria; phylum Planctomycetota; class PLA2; order PLA2; family JAEUHO01; genus CAZPOZ01. Next base: position 3,857 of record CAZPOZ010000309.1, on the reverse strand, counting down.
CGGTGAGCCTGCCGGCCCCCGAGCCGCGCCGGGCCCTGCCCCCGCCGGCCGCCCCCGGCACGGCGTTGGTCCAGGTGACCGCCGACGGGGCCGTGGCCCTGGGCGGCGTGCGCGCGCGCGACCGGCGCCGCGAGCTGCACGACGGGCTGCGCGGGCACGGCGTGCACGTGCCCGGCCTGCTCGAGGCCGGCCTGAGCGTCGTGGCCAGCGACCTGGGCGCGCCGTGGTTCGACGCCGAGGGCCGGCTCGTGGGCCTGCTCGTGGGCGGGATCGTCTCCGACGCCGAGGACGCCGGCGACCTCGCCCCGGGGCTCGCGCTGCGGCCCGAGCCGGTGGCGGCCCACGCGGTCCCGGCCGCCGTGGTCGCCACGGTCTGGCGTCTGCTGGAGAGCGAGCGGTCGGTGCGGCGCTCGCGGCTGGGCGTGCGCGCGCGCCCCGGGACGGAGGCCACGCTGGCCCACCTGTGCCCGGACTGCGGCGGGCACGTGATCGACCTGGTGGAGCCGGGCTCCCCCGCCGAGCGCGCCGGGCTCGAGCGCCTGGACCTGATCGTGTCCATCGAGGGCAGCCCGCTGCGGCGGGGCGCGGCGCTCGGCGAGGCCCTGCTCCCCTACCGGCCGCTCGACACGGTGCGCGTGCGCGTCCTCCGGCGCGGCCAGGCCCTGGAGCGCGAGGTGGTCCTGGGCGCCCGTTGATCAGCGCGGCGTCGCCCCGTCGGAACCCAGCGCCGAGGCCAGCGCCGACTCCACCACGGCCGCCGAGACGCGCTGGTACTGCAGCAGCACCGGCTTGCGCTCGGCGGAGAGCACGACCGTGGTGGGCACGTAGGCGAGGTAGTAGCGGCGCACCAGCTTGCGCTCGGCCTCGGTCCAGCGGTCGCTGCCGGCCGGCGACACGTCCACGGCCACGACGTCCACGCGTCCCCGCAGCCGCACGAGCAGCGGGAGCAGCTCGGCGGCCTGCAGGTGCGAGGCGCGCGCAGCATCGGAGTAGAACAGCACCAACGCCGGACGGCTGCCCGTGCCCAAGGCCACGTCGGCCGTGGCGCGCGCGACCAGGTCGGTCGGGTAGCCGCTCAGGCTGGCGTCGGCGGGCGTGGCCCGCAGCCGGTCGGCGTGGGCGGACGCCCGCTTCTCGTCGGGCACCGAGAAGACCGGCCCCTCCGGCCGCGCGGCAGGTTCGGGGGCGGTGGGCGCGCTCGGCGGCTCGAACACGGGCGCGGGGCGCGGAGCCGGGGTCGCCGGCTCGCTGGGCGGCCCCAGCGGCGCGGGGGCGGGCACGGTCGGCGGGCGGCTCTCCGGAGCAGGGAGGGCCGGCGGAGCCGGCACCCGGGCCGGGGTCGCCTGCGCTCCGCCGGGGAGCCACGGGTCGGTCTCCTGCGGCGGGGCGGCCGGCGGCTCGGGCAGGGCAGGAGCCTGAGGAGCGGCCGGCACGGACACGGGCGGGACGGTCGGAGCCGGCCCCGGCGCGGGGAGCCAGGGATCGGTCGCCGCTCCCGCGGGAGCGGGGGGCGGCTGCGGAGCCGTCGGCGCGGGGGCTGCCGTGCCCGCCCCGGCCGGAGCCGGAAGCCAGGGATCGCCCTCGCCGGCCCCCGCCGTGGCCGGGGCCGCGCGAGCCGGCTCCTCGGGGGGGGCGGTCGCCGGAGCCGGTGCGGACGGACGGGGCTCCGCGGGTTGGGTGACGGGGGCCTCGACCGGAGGCACGGGTCCGGCCGGCGGCGCGTCGAAGGGGACCCCCGGCGCGGGAGCGGCCGCGGCCGGCGAAGGCCCTGCGGCACCTGCCTCTCGGGGGGCCGGCGGCGGCGCGGCCGGTCCCTCGGGGGCCGCCGGGGAGTGGCTGGAGGGCGCGGGCAGCCAGGGATCGGGGCCCAGCTCGGGGGGCAGAGGAGGCGCGGCCGGGACGGGTGGGGGCGCTGGTGCCGCCGGCGCGGGCGGCGCGGGGGCGGACGGGGCTCCCGGCGTGGGCAGCCACTCGTCGGGGTCGCCCGTACCGGCCTGCGCCACGGGGACGGCGCGCTCGAGCAGCGAGGAGGTGCCCGGGAGGCACGACCCCGGAGCGGCAAGGTCAGGCGGCAGAGGCTCGGGGAGCGCCGGGGGTTGCCCGGGGGCCGGGGGCGTGCGCATCGGCGCGGCGGGGGCCGCAGCCGGGGCTCCCTCGGGAGGGAGGGGCTGTCCATCGGGCCCCAGCCTCAGGCGCACGTCACGCCGCGGATCCCAGGTGGGCGGCAACGGCCGGCCATCGGGGCCGACGCCCGGAGCGCTTTCCGGGCGCAGCGTCCCCCGCGGCGGCGCAGGCGGGGGCGGCGGCACCGCACCCGGGGCGGGAGGAGCCTTGGGGGCCGGTGCCGACTCGACCACCCCGACGGGCCCGGCCGGCGGGTCGGGCAGCTGCGGCGGCGGACGGGGTGCCTCCTGCGCCGGACCGTCCGCCGCGGCCAGCCGCGGACCCGTCGGGCCGGCGCCCAGGGAGACGCAGAGGCCCAGCCCGAGCAGCAGGGCGAGCCGCGCAGGGCAGGCCGGGACGGGAGGGCGGGCGGGCGCACGGGCCCCGCAGGCCGCGAACGCCGACGGCGAGCCCGGGGCAGTCGGACGGTGGGACGGCAGCGTCGTCAGCGGCATGGGCGACCCCCGATCGGGCGAGGTTCGCCGGGAGGGGTCACTGCACCGTCACGGTCTTCGCCAGGTTGCGGGGCTGGTCGATGTCGCACCCCCGGCGCTTGGCCGTCTCGTAGGCCAGGAGCTGAAGGGGCAGCACGTTCACCAGCGGGGCGAGCCAGGGGTGCGCCGCGGGCACGCGCAACACGACGTCGGACACCTTGGGGGCGTCGTCGTCGCCGTCGGCGGCCACGAGGATCACCAGACCGTCGCGGGCCTTGACCTCCCGGACGTTGCCCAGCATACGGTCGCGCCAGGGGCCGGGCGTCACGATGGCCACGGTGGGCATCTCCCAGGAGACCAGCGCGATCGGCCCGTGCTTCATCTCGCCGGCCGGGTAGCCCTCCGCGTGGATGTAGGAGAGCTCCTTCATCTTCAGCGCGCCTTCGTAGGCGGTGGCCGCGTCGGGCCCGCGCCCCAGGTAGAGCATGTTGCCGGCACGGTGGATCTCGCGCGCCACCTCGCGCACCTCGGCCACGCGGCCGAGGGCCTCCCGCATCAGCTCGGGCAGCCGGCGCAGGTCGGGCGCCAGGCCGAGCAGCGCCTCGGTGGCGCGCCCGCGGGCCCGGGCGGCGCTCAGAGCCATCAGCAGCAGCGAGCCCAGCATGCAGGTGTAGGCCTTCGTGCTCGCCACGCTGATCTCGGGCCCGGCGTGGATGTCCAGCAGCCCCCCCGCCATGCGCCCGATGGCGCTCTCGCGCACGTTGAGCACCGCCGCCGTGCGGGCCCCGCGGGAGGCCGCCAGCTCCAGCGCGCCCTTCACGTCGGCCGTCTCCCCCGACTGCGTCACGGCCACGACGAGCACGTCGGGCCCGAGCGCCGGGCTCCGCGCCTCGTACTCGGAGGCCACCAGCGCCCGCGCGGGCAGCCCGGCCGCCGCCTCCAGCAGCGTGGCGCCGTAGAGCGAGGCGTAGTGGGCCGTGCCGCAGGCGACGAGATCCACCCGCGAGAACCCCCGCCAGTCGGCGTCGGACAGGCCCAGCTCGTCGCCGCGCAGCGCGCCCCGCGCGAGGTCGAGGTGGCCGGCGAGCAGCTCGTCGAGGCGCTCGGGCTGCTCGTGGATCTCCTTGAGCATGTAGTGCGGGTGGCCGTTCTTGCCGGTGTCCTGCTCGCGCTCGTCGAGCACGCGCGCGGCGCGCTCCACGGGGTCGCCGGCGGCGTCGAACAGCCGCGCCCCCTCGCGGGTGACGAGGGCGATCTCGT
>CAZPOZ010000308.1:0-4493 GCA_964588235.1 uncultured Planctomycetales bacterium | reverse complement strand
CCTGCGACGTCCTCCGGGCGGGACGGGCGGCCGGCCCCGGCCCGGGCGGCGCGTGCCAGGGCGGCGGCGCGGCGGCCGCGACGGCCGAGGGCGTTGAGCGCCACGGAGCGGGCCACGGTGAAGAGGAAGGTGCTCGCGCGCGCCCGCGGGACCCAGCGGGGGGCCGCGCGCCAGACCCGGAGGAAGGTCTCCTGGAGCAGGTCCTCCGAGAGGGCGGCGTCGTGGACGTGGGCGTGGAGGAAGGTCATCAGGGGCCGGGCGAAGCGGGCGTAGAGGGCCTCGAAGGCCGGCCGGTCGCCTGCGCCCACCCGGAGCAGCAGCTGCTCGTCGGGGCCCGCCGAGGGCGAGGGCTCCGACCCGGGCGACGGAGGGGGACCGTCGGTCACCTGGGTCAAACCACGCTCCCGCGCTCGGGTTCGGTTCGGGGCGCCGCGGGGCTACCGCTGGTGGATCGGGAGGTAGTCCAGCGGGAACTGGAGGATCAGCAGCGCGCTGGCGGTGGCGTAGGCGTGGCTCTCGTCCACGTTCGAGCGCCAGTACGACTCCTCCAGGCCGCTCTCGGGATCGCGCTGGCGCCGCTGGCGGCGCAGGATCACGTCGCGCATCGTCCCGTACCAGGAAGCCCACTCCTGCGGCCGTTGGCCTCCCACGAGGTACATGGCCTGGGTGGCGTAGTAGCCCCCGTACCAGAAGAAGTAGTGGTCGGGGTTGTCGCGCGCCACCTCGGCGAACTGGCGCTTCATGTAGGCGACGGTGTCCTCGATGCGCGGCAGGGGGTCGCTGGGGTCGCGGCGCACCTTGTGGTCGCGGATCCAGGCGGCGATGGCGGCGTTGTCGTACAGGCCGGCCTGGAACAGCGTCGTCAGGCCGGCGGCCGCCAGCGCGTAGGAGTCGCGGTTCCACTTCACGTCGTGGGGCTGGTACAGGAAGCCGCCGCGGGCCTCGGGGCCGGTGTAGGCGCTCTCCAGCACGTACTTGAGCGCGCGGTCGATCGTGGCCTGGGGCACCTTCAGGCCCACGTTGCGCGCCGCGCGCAGCGCCACCACCTGGCAGACGGTGACGCTCATGTCGGAGTCGGGGGAGAAGGGCACGTAGCGCCAGCCGCCGGTGGCGTTCTGGCACTCCACGGTGAACTTCACCGCCGCCTCCAGGGCCTGGCGCACGCCCGGGTCGGGCGTGGAGCCGTAGACCTCCGCCAGCGCCAGGGTGGCGAAGGCGTGGCTGTACATGCGGGTCTCGTTGGCCTCGATCATGCCGCTGGTCTGCTGCTGCCGCAGCAGGAAGGCGAGCGCGCGGTCGACGACGTCGCCGTAGGGGCCCCGCCGGGGGAAGTGGCCGCCGGCCAGGAAGGCCAGCACCCCCAGGCTGGTCACGCCCACGTGCTCGACGTTGGCGTAGCCCTCGAAGGGCCGGTAGCGGTCGTTCTCCTTCTTGCCGGCGTTGCTGCGCCAGGCGCCGCTGGGCGCCTGGATGCGCGCCAGGAACGAGAGCCCGCGCTCGATGGCCGCCTGGGCCGCGGGCGTGACCAGCCCCCGGGCCGGGGCCTCGGCGCCGGCCGTCGCGGGCGGCCGGAGGAGGGCGACCCCGAGGAGCGCGGCGGTCAGCGGCAGGTGCCGGAGCATCGGGGGCGATCCTACCCCACGGCCGGCGCCGGGCGTCGCCTTGCGGTCGCGGCGGGTGGTGTCCTGCGTTGGCTCCCCTGCGCGCGAGCGGCGCGCTGGGTTCGAGGGCGCTCGAGCCCGCAGCGGCTCGTCGCGTAGGCAGGCGCGTAGGAGGAGGGCCCTCCAGCGCCCCGGTGTGCCCCAGTCCAGCGTCCAGAGGGCGAAGCAGGCCACCCCCGTCGCGGCGCCGCCCCCCGCTGAGCTCACCGGAGCGGCCAGAGCAGGGGGATCAGCAGCGTGGAGAGGCCCCACCAGAGCAGGTTCAGGGGGCCGCCCACGCGCACGTAGTCGAGGAAGCCGTAGCCCCCCGGCCCGTAGACGAAGGTGTTCGTCTGGTAGCCGATGGGCGTGCTGAAGTCGATCGAGGCCGAGAACATGACCGCGAGCACGAAGGGCAGGGGCTGCATGCCCGTCTGGGCGGCCACCGCGAGCGCGATGGGCAGGGTGATCAGCGCGGCGGCCGCGTTGGAGATCAGCGCGGTCAGCACGTTGCCCACGAGGTAGACCGCCGCGAGCACCGCCACGTCGCCGAAGGGCGAGGCCGCCCCGACCAGGGCGCCGGCCAGGTGGCCGGCGGCCCCGCTGGCCTCCAGCCCGCGTCCCAGGGTGATCGTGCCGGCCATGAGCACCAGCAGGGGCAGGTCCAGCGCGCGGTAGGCCTCGCGGGCGCTGAGGCAGCCTGCCGCCACCATGGCCAGCGACCCGGCCAGCGCCAGCAGCGAGATCTTGAGCACCCCCGCGGCGGCCAGCGCCACCACGGCGCCCACGATGCCCACCGCGAGCCAGGCCTTCTCGCGCAGCACGACCTGCTCGGCCACGCCCTCGAGCACGAGGAAGTCGGGCGAGGCGCGCAGCGAGTCCAGGCCCCGCGCGTCGCCCTGCACCAGCAGCACGTCGCCCAGCCTGAGCCGCAGATCGACCACCTTGGTGCGCAGGTGCGCCCCCTCGCGCTGCACCGCCAGCACGACCACGTCGTGCCGGGCCCTGAGCCCGAGGTCGCCCACGCGCGCGCCGATGGCCCCGGAGGTGGGGCGCACGAGCAGCTCGGCGATCGAGGTGTCGCGCCCGCGGGCGACGAGGGCGTCGGCCCCGGCCTCGCCCACGTCCACGGACGGGTCGCGGTGCAGCGCCAGCAGCGCGTCCACGCTGCCCCGCGCGATCAGCGCGTCGCCCGCGGCCAGGCGCAGCCCCGGCTCTCCCGGGCGGTGGATCGCCTCGTCGCGGATCACCTGCAGCACGCGCACCGTGGCCGCCTCCCGGCCCAGGGCCTCGGCCACCGTCCGGCCCACGAGCCGGCTGCCCGCCGGCACGCTCAGCTCGGTCACGTAGGTGGCGTGGCCCCCCGCGGGGGCCATCCCGGCCAGGGTCTCGTTCGCCGGCAGCAGGCGGCGCCCCAGCGTGAGCATGTAGAGCACGGTGAGGGCCGTGCCGGCCAGGGCGAGGGGCAGGGGCTCGAACAGGGGCAGCGGCCCGAGGCCCAGGGCGGGCAGGCGCGCCGAGACGAGCACGTTCGTGGACGTGCCGATCACGGTGCACATGCCGCCCACGATCGTGGCGTACGACATGGGCAGCAGGAACTTCGAGGCCGGGATCGAGGTGCGCCGGGCGATCCCCAGGACGATGGGCAGGAAGACCACCGCGATGGGGGTGTTGTTGATGAACGCCGAGCAGCCGGCGCAGGCGACCATCAGGGCCAGCAGGATGCGCGGCTCGCTGCGGCCGCCCCAGCGCACGATCAGGCGCCCCACGCGCTCCACGGCCCCCGTGCGGGTGAGGGCGGCCGACAGCACGAACATGGCCGCCACGGTGACCAGCGCCTCGTTGCCGAAGGCCTCGAAGGCCTCCCGCTCGGAGACCACGCCCCCGGCCACCAGCACCAGCACGACCACCAGCGCCGTGGCGTCCGCGGCCCACCACTCGACCACGAACGCCACCAGCGCGGCCGCGGCGACGCAGAGCACGAAGAGCATCTCGGAGGTCACGCGCGCATGTTGGGCCAAGGACGGCGCCGGGTCCAGACGGAGGATCGGCTGCGGAGCAGGCCCTTGACGCGGGCCGCATCCAAGTATAACGATGTAATACTGCTCGGAGCCCCCCGATGCCCCCTCCCGCCCCCCGTCGCCGGACCGCGCTCGCAACGGCCCCCCGCCCGGGCGCGCTCCTCGGGGTCCTCCTGGGCCTCCTGGCCCCCGTGGCCGCGCGGGCGGAGGACGTGCCGCCGCGCGACCCGGCGCTCCGGGAGGCGCCGCTCGAGGTGCTGCCCGAGGTGGTCGTCACCGAGTCGCTGCGGGCACCCGTGGTCGGCGCCACGCCGCTGGGGCCGGCCCCCCGGCTCACCGTGACCCAGCCGGTGGGGGTGCTGGCGGGCGAGGACCTGCGCTTTCACCGCGAGTCCTCGCTGGGCGCCACGCTCTCGCGCGAGCCCGGGGTGAGCAGCACGGCCTTCGGGCCGGGCGCAGCGCGGCCCGTGGTCCGGGGCCTCAGCGGTCAGCGGGTGGTCGTGCTCGAGTCGGGGCTGAGCACGCTGGACGTGGCCGGGCAGAGCGACGACCACGCGGTGCCCGTGGACCCTACCGGGGTCGAGCGTCTGGAGGTGCTGCGGGGGCCCGCGCTGCTGCGCTACGGGGCCTTCGCGCTGTCGGGGGCGGTCTACGCGCACGACGGCCGCGTGCCCGAGCAGGCCCTGTGCGGCCGGGCCGACCTGGTCCTCTTCACCGTCTGCGCCATCCTGACGATGGACACCCTGGCCTCCTCGGCGGCCATGGGCGCGGCCTGGTTCTCCTGGTGGGTGATCACGATGATCGTGTTCTTCATCCCCTACGGCCTGATCAC
>CAZPOZ010000307.1:0-4503 GCA_964588235.1 uncultured Planctomycetales bacterium | reverse complement strand
TGGAGGGCCCTCCTCCTGGGCGCCCCGCAAGCGGGGCGCCGTGGAAGGCCCGCAGAGGCGAGGCCGCCCCCGCCGCCGCTTGCGGCGGCGCTGGCACGCGCCGGCCTACGCAACGAGCCGATGCGGGCCTGAACGCCCTTGAGCCCAGCACGTCGCCCGCCCTGGGCGGGAGGAAGCTAGCCCAGTACCCTCGGGACGGAGGCGGTGGACGGTCGGGCCCGCACGGGCTAGACTCCGGCCTGCCGCACGAGCCCACGGAGGGGCGTGATGCGCCGGGGTTCAGCGTCCAACACCCTCACGCCGGTCCTCCGGATCACCGCGCTCTACGCGGTGTTCGGGCTCGCTTGGATCGCGGTGGGCGGCTGGCTGTCCGCGCAGCTGCTGCGCGGCGTCGAGAACGTGCGCTTCGCCGAGCTGCTCAAGGGCTGCGTCTTCGTGCTCCTCACGTCGGTGCTGCTCTTCGCCCTGCTCCGGCGCGAGCTGGTCTCCCGCGCGCGCCTCCACGCGGAGCTCGAGGACGAACGCGCACGCTTCGTCGAGGCCCAGGCCGTGGCGAAGGTCGGCAGCTGGGACACCGACGTCCTCACCCTGGAGGTGCGCTGGTCGGAGGAGACGCACCGCATCTTCGGCACCGACCCGGCGACCTTCCGCCCTACGCACGCCGCCTTCCTCGAGCGCGTGCATCCGGACGATCGCGCGCGCGTGGACGAGGCCTTCCGCGCCTCGCTCCGCGGCGGCGGCGCGCAGGCCGTGGAGCATCGCGTCGTGTGCGTCGGCGGCAGCGTGAAGAGCGTGGAGGAGCGCTGGCGCGTGTTCCACGACGAGCAGGGTCGCGCCGTGCGCGCGCTCGGCATCTGCCGCGACGTGACCGCGCAGCGCGAGGCCGAGCGGGCCCTGCGCGAGTCCCAGCAGATGATCTCGTCGGTGATCCACGCGATCCCCGTGCGCGTGTTCTGGAAGGACCTGGGCCTCCGCTACCTGGGCTGCAACGCGGCCTTCGCGCGCGACGCGGGCTGCGCCGGGCCCGAGGAGGTCGTGGGCAAGGACGACTTCCAGCTCGCCTGGCGCGACCTGGCCGAGCGCTACCGCGCCGACGACCGCGAGGTGATCGCCACGGGGCGCTCCCGCATGCTGATCGAGGAGCCGCTCACCACGCCCGGCGGGCGCATCCTCTCCCTGCTGACCAGCAAGACGCCGCTGCGCGACACGTCGGGCGCGATCATCGGCGTCCTGGGCACGTACATGGACGTGACCGAGCGGCGCCGGGCCGAGGTCGAGCAGATCAAGCTGGCCACCGCGGTGGAGCAGGCGGCCGAGGCGGTGGTGATCACCGACGAGCGGGGCGTGATCGAGTACGTGAACCCGGCCTTCGAACGGGCCACGGGCTACACCCTGGCAGAGACCCGGGGTCAGAACCCGCGGCTGCTCAAGAGCGGCCGGCACGATGCGTCCTTCTATCGGGCGATGTGGGAGACGCTGGTGGCCGGGGGCGTGTGGAGCGGGCGGATGACGAACCGTCGCAAGGACGGCACGCTGCTGGAGGAGGAGGCCACGATCTCCCCGGTCCGAGACGCCACCGGCCGCATCACGAACTTCGTGGCCGTCAAGCACGACGTGACGCGCCAGGTGCAGCTCCAGCAGCAGCTGCTCCAGGCGCAGAAGATGGAGGCCGTGGGCAGGCTCGCCGGCGGGGTGGCCCACGACTTCAACAACCTGCTCACGGTGATCAACGGCTACAGCGAGCTGGCCCTCACCCGGCTGGCCGAGGGCGACCCCCTGCGCGAGTGGATCACGGACATCGGGCACGCCGGCGTGCGCGCGAAGGACCTCACGCGCCAGCTGCTGGCCTTCAGCCGCCGGCAGGTGCTGCGGCCCGAGCTGCTCGACCTCAACGCCGTCGTGCGCGGCCTGGAGGCGATGCTCCGCCGCCTGATCGGCGAGGACGTGCAGCTGACCACGCGGCTCCTGCCCATCCCCGGAGCGGTGCGCGCCGACCCGGGCCAGCTCGAGCAGGTGCTGCTCAACCTGTGCGTGAACGCGCGCGACGCGATGCCCAAAGGCGGCTCGTTGCGCATCGAGACCTCGAGCTTGGTGGTCGATCCCGGGGCGACCCTGGCCGAGCCCTCGCTGCGCCCCGGGCCCTATGCGCTCCTGTCGGTCACCGACACCGGCCACGGCATGGACGAGGCCACGCTGGCGCACCTGTTCGAGCCCTTCTTCACCACGAAGGCCACGGGGCGCGGGACCGGCCTGGGCCTGGCCACCGTCCACGGGATCGTGCGGCAGTCGGGCGGCAGCGTGCGGGCGAGGAGCGAGCCGGGCCGGGGGAGCACCTTCGACGTGCTCCTGCCCCAGGTGGAGGCCGAGCCGGCCCCCCGGCCCCCGCCCGAGGCCACCGAGGCGCTGCCGTCCGGCACCGAGACGGTCCTGCTGGTGGAGGACGAGCCCGCCGTGCGCGGGCTCGCCAGCCACGTGCTGCGGAGCTGTGGCTACGAGGTGCTGGAGGCCGGCGACGGGGAGCAGGCCCTGCGCCTGGCCGCCGAGCACCCGGGCGCGCTGCACCTGCTGATCTCCGACGTGGTCATGCCCCGGCTCGGGGGGCGCGAGCTCTCCGAGCGTGTGCGCGCCCTGCGGCCGGACTGCCGGGTGCTGTTCGTCTCGGGCTACACGGACGACGCGATCCTGCGCCACGGCGTGCAGAGCGACGGGGCAGCCTTCCTGGCCAAGCCGTTCTCGCCCCGGGCGCTGTCGCAGCGCGTGCGCGAGGTGCTGGGGGCGCCCACGGCCGGCAGGCCCTCGGGCGCTGGGGACGGGCCGGGGGCCGCCGACTCGCCGGCGCGGCCCGGATAGGAGCAGAGGCATGGACGTCGCCGCCTTGCTGGCCCGCCTGGAGCGCCTGCCCGACGCCCTGGAGGCGCTGCTCCAAGGCCTCTCGGAGGCCGACGCGCGCTGGCGTCCCCCCGAGGGGGGCTGGTCGATCGTCGAGATCGTGGGCCACCTGCTGCACGAGGAGGCGCACGACTTCCGCGCCCGGCTGCGCAGCCTGCTGGAGGATCCAGCCCGGGCCTGGCCGGCCCTGGACCCCGTGGCGGCCGTGCAGGAGGGCGGGTTCCAGGAGCGCGCTCCGGCCGAGCTGCTCGGGCGGCTGCGCGCCGAGCGGGCGGCTTCGCTGGCCTGGCTGCGCACCGTGGCCTCGGGACCGTGGACGAACGTGCGCGCGATGAAGCAGGGGCCGCCGCTCAGCGCCGGCGACCTGCTGGCCTCCTGGGCCGCGCACGACGCCCGCCACCTCCAGCAGCTGGCCCGCCGGCTGCACGGCCTCACGGTGCGTGACGGGGCGCCCTACTCCGTCCTCTACGCCGGCTGAGCCGGGCCGCCGCTCGCGGGGGTGTGGCGCGTCCGGGGGGAACCCGCGGACGTGCGGTCCTGTCCCCGCGCCCCGCCGCCCTCCGCACGCCGGTAGGGTGCGCACCCCCACGGGCCCCCGTCATGCACGCCGACCCCCTGCTGCTCACCCTCGCGGCCGGCTTCACGCTGGCCGTCCTGCTCGGCCTGCTGGCCCATCGCCTCCGCCTCTCGCCGATCCTCGGCTACCTCCTGGCCGGGGTCGTCGTGGGGCCCCACACGCCCGGCTTCGTCGCCGACGCGCCCCGGCCCCTCCGGAGCCGCCCGGACGGGTCGCCCGTGAGGGGGGCGTCCGCGCTCACCCGAGCCGGGGACGGGGGTCGGGACGCCGGGCGCGGTGCTCCGCCTCCAGGCGCCACCCCGGCAGGCGCTCGAGCCACTCGCGCGCGACGGCCTCAGGGCAGTCGATCAGCAGCAGGCGCGGGATCTCGGCCACGATCGTGACCCGCGGGTCGGAGCGCAGGCCCGCGGGCACGTCGGTCCCGGGGGCGCCGTCGGGCGCCGCCCCCGTGGCGGCGGCCCGGTCGGAGGCTGGCGGAGGTCGCAGGGTGAACCGCGGCATCCAGCGCTCAGCGCGGCACCCCCCGGCCTTCGTGCAGCAACCCCAGGCCCAGCGGGCGCGCGTGGGCGAAGAGCAGCGCGCGGACCGCGTCGGAGCGGCCGGCGCCGCGCGGCAGGGCCCTCACCGCCGGGGAGGAGGCCAGCAGGCGCGCCAGCACGCCGGTCACGGCCGGGCAGGCCATCGAGGTGCCGCTCATCGGCGCGTGCCCGCCGGGGACCGTGCTGACCACGCCGACGCCCGCGCCCGCCGCGTCCAGCGCCGCGCCCACGTTGGAGAAGGCCGCCAGGAACACGTCGGGGTCGGCGCCGTAGGGGGCGGCGACGTCGCCCGCCTCCCCCGAGCCCGCCGGGAAGGTGCCCTTGCGCCCGACAGCCGAGACGGCCACGGCGTGGTCGTCCAGCGCGGGGTAGGTCACCGGGCGGCGGCCCTCGTTGCCCGCGGCCGCCACGACGACCACCGCCGCGGCGTGCGCCTGGGCGATCGCCTCGCGGATGGCGTCGTCCACCACCGGCTCGCCGGTGGCCTCGTCGTGATCC
>CAZPOZ010000306.1:0-4512 GCA_964588235.1 uncultured Planctomycetales bacterium | reverse complement strand
TTCAACAACTACCGGCCCCAGTTCTACTTCCGCACGACCGACGTCACCGGCGCCATCGAGCTCCTCGGCGGGGCCGAGATGTGCATGCCGGGCGACAACATCCGCATGAAGGTCTCCCTGATCACGCCCATCGCCGTGGAGGAGAAGCTGCGCTTCGCCATCCGCGAGGGCGGCCGCACGGTGGGCGCCGGCGCCGTCACGAAGATCCTGAAGTAGCGTCCCTCCCGCGGCGCGACGGCGGGCTGCCCCGGGGCCTGAGGGCCACCGGGGCGGCCGCGTCCCTCGCGCGCTCCCCCTCCCTCCTCCCGCTCCGCCTCCCCCCTCCGACTGCAGGAACCTCCCATGGCCAAGTCCAATGCCGCGCGCGGGTACGTCTGGCTGCAGTGCACCGAGACGGGCGACCTCAACTACCGCATCCAGAAGCGCCTGAAGGGCAATCCCTACAAGGTCGAGGTCAAGAAGTACTGCCCGCGGCTCAAGAAGCACACGGTCCACAAGGAGTCGAAGAAGAAGTGAGCCCCGGGGCGGGAGCCCGGGGGAGCGGCCGGCGGCCGCCTCCCCTCGGGGCCTGCCCGACCCGCCGTCTCCCCTCCCGCTCCCGCCGGCCCCTCCCCGTCCCCTCCTCCCCCTCTTCCCTACGGCAGTAGCTCAATCGGTAGAGCAGCTGATTCCAAATCAGCAGGTTGTGGGTTCGATTCCTACCTGCCGTGCCAGCCTCCCCGAGCCCCCACGGCCCGTCCTCCCCGCGCCCCCGAGGGCCCCGGATCCTCCCATGAGCACCTCCGACACCCCGAAGAGCGCCGGCGGCCGTGCCCCGGGCTCCCCCAACGGCCTGGCCCTCTACAAGCCGGGCCAGGGCTCGGGGGCGCGCTGGGCGTCGTACCTGCTGCTGGCGCTGCTGCTCTTCCTGGGCGTGCGCAGCCTGTACGCCACGATCAACCAGCCGGGGCAGCACGTCTGGGCCGAGGTGCCGGTGCTCGGCGCCCTCTCGCTCTACAAGGCCATCTGCCTGTTCGTGTTCGTGCTCGGCCTCTGGCTCGTCCACCTGGTGCTCAACCGGCCCACGTCGGTGGACCTGCTGATCGACACGCAGCAGGAGCTCCAACGCGTGACCTGGCCCACAGGCCAGGAGGTCAAGGCCGCCACCCTGGTCGTCGCCCTGGTCACCTTCGTGATGGGCGCCGTCCTCTTCTGGGCGGACGAGCTGATCCAGCTCCTCCTCCGCTTCTTCTTCTAAGGGGGCCCGGTGGCCAGGCGCTGGTACGTCGTTCGGGTGCAGAGCGGGCGGGAGAACACCGTCCAGAAGGCCCTCATCCGGCAGCTGAAGCTGGCCGGGAAGGAGGCCGTCGTGCCCCGGGTGCTCGTGCCCATGGAGGTCGTCACCGAGCTCAAGGGCGGCCAGAAGCGCACCCGCAAGCGCAAGCTCTACCCCGGCTACGTGCTCGTCGAGGTGGAGGAGGCCGAGGGCAAGGTGCCCCGCGACGTGTGGACGCTCGTGCGTGACGTCTCCGGGGTGGGCGACTTCGTGGGCACGCCCGGCACCCCCGAGCCGCTGGCCGCGAAGGACGCCGAGCGGCTGCTGGCCGACGTCGAGAAGAGCGAAGCCCGCTCGCCGCAGCTGAAGATCAGCCTCAAGAAGGGCGACGCGGTCAAGATCAAGGAGGGCGCGCTCGAGTCCTTCGAGGGCGTCGTGGACGACGTGATGCCCGCCAAGGGCCTCGTACGCGTGATCGTCACCATCTTCGGCCGGGCGACCCCGGTCGAGCTCGAGTACTGGCAGGTCGAGGGGGTCTAGCCGACCGGCCCGGACCCGCGAAAGGACGCCGCCATGGCGAAGAAGGAAGTCAAGGCCAAGGTCAAGCTGCAGTGCCCCGGGGGGCAGGCCACGCCTGCGCCCCCCGTCGGCCCGGCGCTCGGCCAGCACGGCGTCAACATCGGCGACTTCGTGCGCAAGTTCAACGAGGCGACGAGCAAGGACCCGGGCACGATCATCCCCGTGATCCTGACGGTCTACACCGACCGCTCGTTCGACTTCGTGCTCAAGAGCCCGCCCGCCAGCGTGCTGCTGAAGAAGGCGGCCGGCATCCCCAGCGGCAGCGCCCGCCCGAACACGGAGAAGGTGGGCAAGGTCACGAAGGCGCAGGTGGCCGAGATCGCCAAGCGCAAGATGGCCGACCTCAACGCCCACCGGCCCGAGGCGGCCGAGCGGATCGTGGCGGGCACCGCGCGCTCGATGGGCATCGACGTCGTCTGACGACTCCGTCGGACGGCCGGGGAGGCCGCCCGCGGGCGCCCGGCCCCCGGCGGTGCGCGCAGAAGTTGCAGCCCGCATCCGGTTGCGGTTCCATCGGCCCCTTGCCCGCGGGGTTTCCCACGGGCGCTCGACACCGCCCCGGGGGCCGCGACCACGGGACGGGAGAGCTGGAGGACGCGGTGAAGTACCTGAGCAAGCGCACGCGCGCGGCCCGGGCGATCCCCGGGTACGAGCGCCACAAGCGCTATCCCATCGACCAGGCCGTCGCCCTGCTCGGCCGGTTCCCCAAGGCGAAGTTCGACGAGACGGTCGAGCTGGCCGTGCGCCTGGGGATCGACCCCAAGAAGACCGACCAGGTCGTCCGCGGCAGCGTCTCGCTGCCCAAGGGGATCGGCAAGCAGCGCAGCGTGGTGGTCTTCGCCGAGGGCGACGCCGCGCGCGAGGCGCAGGAGGCCGGGGCCGACCTCGTGGGCACCGACGACCTGGCCAAGAAGATCGCCGAGGGCTGGACCGCCTTCGACGTCTGCATCGCGCACCCGGCCATGATGCGCCACGTGGGCAAGCTGGGCAAGGTGCTCGGTCCCACGGGCAAGATGCCCAGCCCGAAGTCGGGCACCGTGACCGACAAGGTCGGGCAGGCCGTGCGCGAGTTCAAGGCGGGCAAGGTCGAGTTCCGCGCCGACGCCGGCGGCAACGTGCACGTGCCGGTCGGCAAGCGCTCGTTCGCCGAAGGCGAGCTGCTGGCGAACGTGAACCACCTGCTCGACCACCTGCGGGCCGTCAAGCCCGCCTCGGTCAAGGGCGTCTACTTCCGCAAGGTCAGCCTGTGCTCCTCGATGAGCCCCGGCGTGGCCTTGGACGTGGTCTAGAGGGGAGCGGCACCATGGCCAAGGCCCTCAAGCAGATGCTCGCCTCGCAGCTCCAGAAGGAGCTGAACGGCACGAACGGCTGCCTCGTGCTCGACCCGGGTCCGATGACCGTCGAGGGCGCGATGGCGCTGCGCAAGGAGCTGCGCGAGAAGGCGGGCGGCGCCCGTCTGCGCGTGCTGCACAACCGGACGGCGCGCCACGCCATGGCCGACGCCTGGCTGCGCGGCGCCGGCGACCCGCTCAAGCCCCTGCTGCGCGGCTCCACGGCCATCGTGTACGGCGGCTCGGGGCCGGTGCCGATCGCCAAGGTGGTCGTCGAGTGGCGCAAGAAGGCCAAGACCGTCCTGGTCAAGGGCGCCGTGCACGACGGCGAGGTGCTGGGCGCCAAGGACGCCGAGCGCCTGGCCACCCTGCCGGGCCTGCCCGAGCTGCGCGGCCAGCTGGTGGGGCTGCTCGCGGGCGGCGCCCGCGGCCTGGTCGGCACCATGCACGGCGTGCTCAGCGGCTTGGTGCGCGTGCTGAGCGCGCGGGCCGACAAGCTGGGCGCGGAGCCCGGTCCCGGGGCCGCCTCCTGAGCCGGCTCCCCAGATCCACGCCGTGGGGGGCGATCCCCCACGGGCCGACGAGTTCCTCCCCCGAGGTTTCCCCTTTCAGCGTGTACCCCGAACAGCGCGTTCTCCGAACAGCGTGAAGGAGCAGAGTCATGTCGAACGAGACGAGCCAGCTCGAGCCGGAGCTCGAGGCCATCGCGGCGACCCTGGACGGACTGACGCTCGCCAAGGCGGCGAAGCTGGTCAAGGCCCTGGAGGCCCGCTGGGGCGTCTCGGCGGCTGCGGCCGTCGTGGCCGCGCCTGCGGCGGGCGGAGGCGGCGCGGCCGCCCCGGCTGCGGCGGAGGAGAAGACCTCCTTCGACGTGGTGCTCAAGAGCGCCGGCCCGCAGAAGATCCAGGTCATCAAGGTGGTCCGCGGCGTCACGGGTCTGGGCCTCAAGGAGGCCAAGGACCTGGTGGACGGCGCGCCCAAGCCCGTGAAGACCGGGGTCTCGAAGGAAGAGGCCGAGAAGATCATCAAGGAGCTCCAGGCCTCGGGCGCCGAGGCCGAGCTCAAGTAGTCGGTCCGGGGGCTCCTGCTGCCCAGGCGACGCCGGGCTCGGCGCGCAGCGGCAGGAGCCTCCCGAGCAGCGTCGTCCAGCCCGGCCCGCCCGGGGGGAGCGCGCACTCCCCCTGCCGGCCGCGGTGGCCGCGCCCTTCGGCGCGGCGTCCGGGGCCACGGGCCCGCGGGAGACGCCCCGGAGGCGTTCCGAGCCGCAGTGGGCAGCCCGGGGCGAGGTTGCCGCCGCCCGGGGACCGGGAGGCGGCGCTCCGGCCGTGCTGCTGGGGGGGGGGCGTG
>CAZPOZ010000305.1:0-4519 GCA_964588235.1 uncultured Planctomycetales bacterium | reverse complement strand
GACGCGGCCTTCGACGCCTTCGTGGCCCGGCGCGTGGGCGGCTACCGCCTCGTGCCGCGCTTCGACGACGAGAGCCTGGAGGGCCTCGAGCGGCGCCTGAAGGCCGACCCCAAGGACGTGGACGCGCTGGTCAAGTCGGCCTTCGGCCATCTCCAGCGCGGCCGGGACGTGGACGCCGGCGGGCGCCTGGCCCAGGCCAAGGCCCTGGCGCCCGCGCGGCCGGACCTGCGCCTGCTCGAGGGGCAGATCGCCCTGCGCGGCAAGCGCACGGACCTGGCGCTGGGGCACTTCAAGGCCTTCCTGGAGACCGGGCAGGACGACCTGGGGGCGCGCCTGGTGCTCGCCCAGCAGGCGCTGGGGGCCGGCGGGGACGGCGAGGAGGCCGTGCGGCACCTGGAGGCGGCCAAGCGCTGCTTCCCGCGCTACGTGGGCAAGGACAGCCCCTACCTGCAGCTGGCCCGGCTCCACCGCGGCGCCGGCCGCATGGAGGCCGCCATCGCCGAGCTCGAAGCCTACGCCGCCATCGCGGCCGAGGACTACGGCGTGCGGCACGAGCTGAAGGACTGGTACAAGGGGCGCAAGCAGCCCGAGCAGGTCGCGCGGCTGTGCGAGGAGCTGGTCGACGTCAGCCCCTGGGGCGCCGACCGGGGCGAGCTGCCCGACCTCACGTTGCACCGCGACTTCGCCGAGGCCCTGACCACGCTCGGCCGCCCCGAGGAGGCGTTGCGCGAACGGCGGGTGCAGGTGGCCCTGCTCTCCACGCTCGCCGAGGAGCAGCGCCTGGCAGCCGGCGAGTCCGACGACCGCGTGCTGCTGGGCCGGATGCTGCTGGAGCGCGGCGACCGCGAGGGCGCGCTGGGCCAGGCCTCGGCCGCGCTCCGCCTGACGCCGGGTCACGCCGGCGCGCGCATGCTACAAAAGGAGGCCTCGGAGGCGGCCGGCGGCTGACGCCCACCTCTCCCTGTCGCGAGGTCCCGGCGTGGCACCCGAGCGCAGAACCCCCGCCCCGGCAGCGGCGCCGCTCCACGCGGTCCAACAGGGCCTGCAGGCCGAGCTGCGCCAGGCCGTGGGGCGCACGCGCTGGCGGGCGTGGTTCCGCGACGTGGACGTCGCGCGCCTCGAGGACGACCGCGTCGTGCTGGCCGTGCCCACGGAGGTGCATCGCACCTGGATCGGCTACACCTACCGCGACGAGGTGGGCCGCGCCTGCGCCCGCGTGCTGGGCGAGGGCGTGGGGTTCGACCTCGAGGTGGACGCCCGCCAGGACGAGAAGCGGGCCGTGCGCGAGCGGCTGCCCACGCGCCCGGACGAGTGGGAGCGCCTGCTCGAGGCCCGGAGGCCGCCGCCCAGCTTCGCCTCCTTCGAGACGCGGCCCGAGGACCGCTGGGCCCTGCTCCTGCTCTCCTCGCTCGTGCACGGGGGCAGCCCCGCGACCGGCGGCCTCTACCTGCACGGGCCCTCCGGCTCGGGGAAGACGCACCTCCTGAGGGCCCTGGAGGCCGCGGTCACGGCGCAGGCCCCTGGCGAGTGCCTGTACCTGACCGCCAAGCGCCTCACCTCGGTCGTCGTGGCCGGGCTGCGGTCGGGGGCCGGCACGGGGGAGCGGGCCCTGGTGGCCGACCTCTGCGGCCGCCGCCTGGTGCTGCTCGACGGGCTCGACCTGCTGGAAGGCCGCCCGGCGACCCAGGCCGCGCTCACCCGGCTCCTGGACCGCGCGGGCGTGGCCGGACCCCGCTTCGTGATCGCCGGACGCGAGCACCCGGGCGCGCTGGGCGGCCTGTCGCCCGCGCTGAGCTCGCGGTTGATGGGCGGGGCGCTGGTGCGGCTCCCGCTGCCCGATCGGGCGCTGCTCGGGCGCGTGCTCGTGCGCCGCGCGGAGGCCTTCGGCGTCACGCCGCCGCCCGAGGTCGTGGAGGCCGTGTTGGACGCCACGCCCTCGCCCCGCAGCGCGAGCGTGTGGATCGAGCGCTGGGCCCTGGCCAGCGAGCGCCTCGGGCGCCCCCTCGAGCCGGCCTGGCTGGCCGAGGTGGCCCCTTCCGCCGCGGCCAGCACCGTGGACGACGTGATCCGCCGCGCCAAGGCGGCCGTGGCGCGCCACTACGGGCTGGCTCCCGCGCTGCTCGAGCGGCCCACGAAGGCCCGCGACGCGGCGCTGCCCCGGCGCGTGGCCATCTACCTCGTCTACCGGGCCACCTCCGCGCCGCTCTCGCGCCTGGCGCGGGCCTTCGGCTTCAGCGGCCACAGCAGCGCGAGCCGCGCGCTCCAGCGGGTGCGCGCGTCGTGCCTGACCGACGCCGAGCTCGAGCAGGTGGTGGACGGCCTGCTGGCCACGTTGTGACGGAGGGAGGAGGCCCGCGCCCCGACGCGCCGCCCGCGCGCGCCCCCGGCCGCTTCGTCGTGCTCGAAGGGCTGGACGGCTGCGGGAAGAGCACCCAGGCGCGCCGGCTGGTCGAACGGCTGACGCGGACGGGGCGGGAGGTGCTGCACACGCGCGAGCCGGGGGGCACGCCCGCGGGCGAGCGCATCCGCGCCCTGCTGCTCGATCCGGCCCTGGGCGAGCTCGAGCCCCTGGCGGAGGTGCTGCTGCTGCAGGCGGCCCGGGCCCAGCTGACCGCCCGCGTGCTGCGGCCCGCGCTGGCCCGCGGGGCGGTCGTGGTCTGCGAGCGCTGGCACTACGCGACGACGGCCTACCAGGGGGCCGCCGGTGGCGCCGACCTCGGGGCGATCGCGGCGTCCTCGGCCCTGGCCACCGGGGGGCTCGAGCCCGACCGCGCCGTGCTGCTGGACCTGCCCGACGCCGTGAGGCAGCAGCGGCTCGGGCGCTCGCGCGACCGGATCGAGGCCCGGGACGCGGCCTACCGGGCCCGCGCCGCCGAGGGCTTCCGGCGCGTGTTCGCCGCCGACCCGGGGCGCCTGAGGACCGTGCCGGCCGTGGGCGCGCCCGAGCAGGTGGAGGCCCGGGTGTGGGAGGCCGTGCGTGACCTCTTCTGAACGCGGGGCTCCGGCCGGGTCCGAGGCCGCGGGGCCGTCGGGCGCGCTCCCGCGCGGGCTGGCCGACGCGGTGCGGGCCGGACGGGTCGCGCCCGCCTACCTGCTGGAGGGGGCCGACGCCGACGGCGTGCGCGCGGCGGGGCTCGAGCTTGCGGCGCTCCTGCTCTGCCCGTCCGCGGCGCAGGCCTGCTGCTGCGCCTCCTGCACCCGCGCGCGGGCCGGCCTCCACCGGGACCTCCACCGGGTGCGGCGCGACAAGGCGACCGTGATCTCGGTGGCGGCCCTGACGCCGCTGCTCGCGCGCGCCTTCGCCCGCCCGGTGGAGGGGGAGCGGCAGGTCTTCGTGGTCGAGCCCGCCGACGCCATGGATGCCGAGGGCGTCGCCCGCTACCTCAAGGCGCTGGAGGAGCCCCCGCCCGGGAGCACCTTCGTGCTGCTCACCTCGAGGCCCGAGCGCCTCCCGGATCCGGTCCGCAGCCGCTGCCAGCGCGTGCGCGTGCCGCCGCTCACCGAGGCCCAGGTGCGCGCCGCGCTCCGGGCTCGGGGCGTGGGGCCGGAGGAGGCGGCGCGCGCGGCGCGGCTCTCCAGCGGCTCGCTCGCTCGCGCGCGGCGCCTGCTCGCCGCCGAGATCCCCGCGCGGCTCGACGAGCTGGTGGAGGCCGCGTCCGGGGGCGGGGGCGTGTCGCGCGCGGTGGAGGCGGCGCTGGTCGCGCTCAAGTCCTGCGCCGCGGAGGCGGCGCCGCCCGAAGACGTCGAGCCGGGCGCCGAGGCGGCCGGCTCGCGCGAGCGCGAAGGGCTGCGCGAGTCGTTGCGCGACCTGCTGCACGCGGCGGCGGTCGAGGGCCGCGAGGCGGCGGCGGGCCGGCCGGCGCTGGGCGGGCGGACGCTCAGGCCGGAGAGCGGCCTGGACCTCGTGGAGGCCGCCGGCGCGCTGGGCGGGGCGACGGCGCTCAACGTCACGCCCGTCGTCGTGCTCACCGAGCTCGTGCGCGCCCTTGCCCGCTGCCTGGAGGCCTGAGCGCGCCGCCGCACGCGCCGTCGCCTGTCAGCCTCCCGTTCGTGCGTCCGTTCGGTGTTCGTCGGGTGCGTTCACCCGGCGCCGCCGCCGGCCGATACTCCGTTGGACACGTGGAGCGTGACCTCGAGGCCCGGGCTCGCTAGGTTGGCTTCCCGTATCGGGCCCACGCGCGTGCGCGGGCCCTCCCCACGGCAGGATCGGCGATGATCGACAAGGACGAGCGCATCCTCGCGGTGGTCCGCAGGCACGGCCGCTACGCGGCCGACGCCTACGCCTTCGTCTTCGAGGCGCTCGAGTACGTGCTGCGCAAGCGCGGAGGGCCGCGCCGGCACGTCAGCGGGCCCGAGATCATGGAGGGCGTGCGCGCCCTGGCGCTGGAGTCGTTCGGCTTCCTGGCGCGCGACGTGCTCGCGCGCTGGGGCGTGACGCGCACGGACGACTTCGGCGAGATCGTCTTCCACCTCATCGGCGACGACCTGCTGCAGAAGACGGCCGACGACCGCAAGGACG
>CAZPOZ010000304.1:0-4519 GCA_964588235.1 uncultured Planctomycetales bacterium | reverse complement strand
CGAGGCAGCCGGGGGGGACGGGGAGCAGGAGCTCGCCGAGGCGCTGCGCGCGGCCCGACGCGCGCACGCCCGCGGCCGGGATGCAGGCACGGCCCTGGCGTTGGTGCGCCTGTCCGAGGAGCATCCCACGGCGCTCACCTTCCGGCTGGAGGCGCTGGGCCTGGCCGCGGACGGCGGACGGGAACGTTGGGCCGCCCGGGCGGCCGAGCGCGCGGCGGCGCTGCAGCCCGACGACCCCCGGGCCCAGGCGCTGGCCGAGCGCCTGATCGACGAGGCCACCTGGGGCGAGGTGCGGGAGCTGACCCGTCCCGCGGCGGCCGTCGCGGGCGGGCTGCTCGCGCTGGCCCTGCTCGCCGCGCTGCACCGTCGGGGCCGGCGGCGCGCCCGCCGGCGTTGGGTCGCGGGCCTGGAGGTGACCCTGGCGGGCACGAGCGACGGGCGCGCAGCGCCGCCGGGGGTGCCCATCCCCGTCGCGGCGCCGGTCGCCGACGTGGCCCTGGACGTGTTCCTGCGCGCGCCGGTGGGCGTGTCGCGGCCGGCCTGCGTGGGCCCGACCCTGGCCCTGGTGCTCTCCCACGCACGCGAGAGCCACAGCGTGCGCTTGACCCCCATCCGGGACCTGCGCCAGGAGGCCGTGCGCGTGCGCCTCTCCCCCGAGACCCTGAGCCGGGTGCGGTCCCGGCCCGGCCCCTGGCGGGCCCTGGCCCTGCTCGACGGGCAGCCCGTGGCCGAGGCGCTGCTCAGCGCCTAACGGACCGATCGGTCCGTTCTCCGGGTGCGCGGCGTCTGCGGCCGGTGCCCGCGGAACCCGCGGTCGACGGGCGTCGTCCGTGGGTGAGCCCCCGGCGCGTCGCCGGGGGCCCCGTGGCTCGGTCTCACCGGTCGCCCGGCGACCTGCCACGGTCCCCTGATCGCCCCTCGTCGAGGGGTGCGGAGGCTTCGATGCGAGGCAGGTTCCTCGCCGGCGTGCTGCCGGCGGCGGTGGGTGCGGCGCTGGTGTTCGGCGTCGTCGGGGTGCGCGGGACGCTGGCCGGGGACTCCCCGACCGAGTCCAAGCCCGGCAAGGAGTCCGGGAAGGAGCCCGGCAAGGAGAAGAAGAAGGGCAAGGTCGAGATCGACCCCCAGGTCGCCTACGCTCGCTCGTGGGACGCCGCGGTCGAGGAGGCCAAGCTGCTCAACGCGCCCCTCGTGGTGCACAGCCACGGGTTCTACTGCGGTCCCTGCTGGGGCCTGCACGGGGCCATCCTCAAGAACAAGAAGTACATCGAGTTCGCCGAGAAGAACACCGTCGAGGTGATCTGCCTCGGCCGTCTCCAGGAAGGCATCGACAAGGCCGACGAGCGGGCCGAGACCTACGAGACCGAGCGGGACGGCGAGAAGGTCGAGTGCCTGGTCGAGTTCCCCAGCCTGACGGTCGCCGAGATGCTCGCCTTGGGCAGCAGCAAGGGAGCCTCCTACAACGACACCGGCGGCGTGCCCTACACCTGCCTCGTCGACCCGCACACCCTGGCCGAGGTCCAGAGTTGGAAGGGCGGCTCCGTCAGCGCCGGCTCGCTGATGGAGGCCGTCACCGAGCTGCGCAAGACGCTGGCCAAGGAGCACGGCAAGGGCGTCTCCCGCAAGGAGGTCCAGGGCCTGGCCGACGTCGAGCGCAAGACCACGGCCCTGTGCGCGAAGGGCGAGTTCGCCGCCGCGGTGGCCGAGGCCACCAAGGCGGGCGCGAAGGCCGCCGACTGGCCCGAGGCGATGAGCGCGCGCCTGACGAAGGCCCGCGAGGCGGTCGTCGCCGCGGCGCAGGCCGAGCTCGAGCGCATCGAGGCCCTGGGCGCGGGCGAGGCCGCGCAGGCCAAGGCGCAGCTGAGCAAGCTGCTGCCCCGGCTCAAGGGCACGGGCCTGGAGGAGCGGGCCAAGGCGCTGCTGACCACGTGGAGCGCCAGCGCCGGATCCTGAGGGGCGCCCCTCACCGCGGCGGGCGCGCGATCAGCCACAGGGCGTCGCGCGCCCGCGGCTCACGCCGCGGGGTTCTTCAGCAGCACGGCGATGCCCTGACCGCCACCGATGCAGGCGGAGGCGACGCCGTAGCGGCCCTTGCGGTCGCGCAGCGTGCGCGCCAGCGTGTAGATCAGGCGCGTGCCCGTGGCGCCCAGCGGGTGGCCGATGGCCACGGCGCCGCCGTTCACGTTGGCCTTCTCGCGCGAGAAGCCCAGCTCCTTCTCGCAGCCCAGGTACTGGGCCGCGAAGGCCTCGTTGATCTCGAAGTAGTCGATGGCCTCCACGCTCAGGCCCTGCTGGCGCGCCACCCCGCGGATCGCCGGCACCGGCCCGATGCCCATGATCCGCGGAGGCACGCCCTCGACGTGCCAGTCCACGATCTCGGCCAGGATCGGCCAGCCGTGGCGCTCGGCCTCGGCGCGCGTGCTCACCACGACGGCGGCGGCGCCGTCCACGATGCCCGACGCGTTGCCCGCCGTGACCGTGCCCTCCTTGCCGAAGGCCGGCCGCAGGGCCGCCAGGGCCTCCAGCGTCGTCTCCGGCTTGATGTGGTCGTCGCGCTTGACCTCGACCTCGGCCCGGCCCCGCTTGACCTTGATCGGCACGATCTCCTCGTCGAACCACCCCGACTGCACGGCCTTCGAGCCCAGCTGGTGGCTGCGCAGCGCGTACTCGTCCTGCGCCTGGCGCGTGATGCCGAAGTCCTTGGCCACGTTCTCGGCCGTCTGGGCCATGAAGAAGCCGCAGAAGGGGTCCATCAGCGCGCTGAACAGCGAGTCTTCCGCCTTGATGTCCATCCCCAGGCGGAAGCCCTCGCGCGCGCCGCGGATCACGTGCGGCGCCTGCGACATGTTCTCCATGCCGCCGCACAGGGTCACCTTCGCCCGGCCGAGCAGGATCTGCTCGCAGCCGTTGACCACGCTCTGCAGGCCCGAGCCGCAGATGCGGTTCACGGTGAGGCCGGGCACCCGCTCCGGGACCCCGGCCTTGAGCCCGACGTGCCGCGCGCCGTAGAGCGCGTCGGCGCTGGTCTGCTCGGCGTTGCCGAAGATCACGTGGTCGACGCGGTCGGCGAGCACGCCCGCGCGCTCGAGCGCGGCCCGGGCCGCGATCGCGCCCAGCTCGATGGCGCTGAGGTCCTTGAGCAGGCCGTAGCCCGGCGTGCCGCTGTACTCGGCCATCGCGGTGCGGGCGCCGGAGACGATCACCAGACGGGCGGAGGCGGGGTTGACCATGGGGTCCTCGCGGGGTTCCCCGAGGGGTTCCTCGGGGGGGCCCGTGCCGGGGCCCGGGGGGTCGTCGGGGGCGGGGGGCTCACTCGCCCGTGTAGGTGGGCTTGCGCTTCTCGAGGAAGGCCGTCAGCCCCTCGCGCATGTCCTTCGTGCTGGAGACGACGCCGAAGAGGTCGCACTCGATGCGCAGCCCCTCCTCGAGCGAGGTCTCGGTGCCGCGCAGCACGCTCTCGGTGGCCATCGCCAGCGCCAGGGGCCCGTTGGCCAGGATCGCGCGGGCGAGCTCCTCGGTGACCTGGCGCAGCGTGGCCGCCGGCGCGACGCGGTTCACCAGCCCCCAGGCCAGGGCGGTGGCGGCGTCCACGCGCCCGGCCGTGAGGATCATCTCCAGCGCGCGCCCGCGCCCGATGAGCCGCGGCAGGCGCTGCGTGCCGCCGTAGCCGGGGATGATCGAGAGGGAGACCTCGGGCAGGCCGATCTTCGTGCCCTCGGCCATCGTGCGCAGGTGGCAGGCCAGGGCCAGCTCGAGCCCGCCGCCGAAGGCGAAGCCGTTGAGCATGGCGATCACCGGCTTGCCCAGGCGCTCGATGCGCTCCAGGATGGCCTGGCCACGCAGCGACTTCTCCTTGCCCCCGCGCACGGTCTGGGTGGCCAGCTCGCCGATGTCGGCGCCGGCCACGAAGGCCTTCTCGCCCGCGCCCGTGAGGATCACCACGCCACAGGCGGGGTCGGCCTTGGCGCGCGCGAAGGCCGCGTCCACGTCGGCCATCACCGCCTCGTTGAGCGCGTTGAGCTTGTCGGGGCGGTTCACCGTGATCGTCGCGATGCGCTCGGCCACGGCGTAGGTGACGAAGGTCAGGGTCGGGCTGCTGCTCACGGGCCGCGCTCCACGGGGTCGTCGGGACGGGTTCGCAGGGGAGGGTCGGGGGGACGGGCGGGGGAGAGGGCCGCCGCGGGGCAGGGGGGCCCGCAGGAGCCCGCAGGGCCTACTTCTTGGCCGAGTAGTCGTAGAAGCCGCGGCCCGACTTGCGCCCGTGGCGGCCGGCCGCGACCAAGCGGCGCAGCATCGGCGGGGCCGAGTAGCGGTACTCCTTGAACTCGTGGAACATGATGTCGGCGATGTAGAGGGTGGTGTCCAGGCCGACGAAGTCCAGCAGCTCGAAGGGGCCCATCGGGTAGCCGCAGCCCAGCTTCATGCCGGCGTCGATGTCCTCCGGGGTGGCCACGCCGGCCGCGAGCGCGCGGATGGCGTCGAGCAGGTAGGGCACCAGCAGCAGGTTCACGACGAAGCCCGG
>CAZPOZ010000303.1:0-4520 GCA_964588235.1 uncultured Planctomycetales bacterium | reverse complement strand
AGCTCACCCTGGACCTGATCGTGCCGGGGCGGGCGCGCCTGTCGGGCCTGAGCGTGACGGCGCCCACCGAGCAGCCGGTCGTGATCCGCCTGGGCGAGGCCGCGCCCCTGGCCACGGGCCGGGTGACGAACCTGGCGGGTGCGCCCGTGGCCGGCGCGACGGTGTCCCTCTCGATCCAGGACGCCACGGCGCCCGGCGGGCCGCCCGAGGGGCTGTACGCGCGCTACCTCGCCACGACCGACGCCGAGGGGCGCTACGCCGTCCACGGGACGCACGGCGGCCGTCTGACCCAGGTGGAGGCCGCCGCGCCGGGCTACCTCTACGCGCAGCAGCAGCCGCCGCTGGCGCCGTGGACCGGGCTGGTGCTGGCCTCCGGAGCCGCCGCGAGCCTGGATCTCGTGCTCTACCAGGGCGGCGTTCTGACGGGGCGGGTGGTCGAACGCGGCAGCTCCGCGGGCCTCGCCGGGGCCACGCTGCGCGTGCTGCCCAGCGCCGTGGACGCGCGCCTCACGCGCCCGCCCAACCTGAGCGCCACGAGCGACGCCGAGGGGCGCTTCCGGATCGAGGGGCTGCCCCTGGGCCGCAGCCTGGTCCTGGTGACCCGCGACGGCTGGTGGTACCCGCCGCTGGAGTCCGTGGCCCGCACCCAGGGCTCGGGAGCGCCGATGGCCTACGACGGCACCGCGAGCGCCCCGCCCGCCGACCTGCTCGTGTTCGTGGAGGCCGAGGGCCAGGTCGTCGAGCGCAGCTTCGAGCTGGTGCGCGGCCTGCCCGTGCGGGGGCGCGTGGTGGACGAGCGGGGCGCGCCCGTGGAGGGCGCCGAGGTGGTGGCGCGCGGCCTGGGCCTGGGCCAGGCGGCCTGGCCGTGGGGCGTGCAGGCCGACCTGAGCATGCCCGCCCTGGCCACCTCGGGCCCCGACGGCGGCTTCGAGGTGCCCGGCCTGCCGCCGCGCCCCGCCTGGGTGCTGCAGGCGCGCAAGGCTCCGAGCCAGGGCGAGCCCTCCGCGCCCTTCGCCCTCGCCGCCGGCTCGCCCCCGCCCGAGGTCGCGCTGCGTCTCGTGCCCGGCGCCACGCTCGTGGGGCGCGTGATCGACGCGGAAGGCCGGCCCGTGGCGGGGGCCTGGGTCGGCGCGTGGCCGCAGACCCACGAGCCCTACCTCTCGAGCCGCGACACGCGCAGCGGCGAGGACGGCGCCTGGCGCCTCACCGGGCTGCCCGCCGGGACGCTGGGCCTGAACGCCAGCCCGCCGGGCGGCGGCGGAGGCGGCGCCTACCGCCCGGTGGACGGCCTGACCCCCGGCGAGACGCGCGAGGGCATCGAGCTCCGGCTCGCGGCGGCCCGCACGGTCGCCGGCGTGCTCGTGGACGAGCAGGGCGCCCCGCAGCGGGGCAAGACCCTGACCTTCGTCGGGCGCAACGGGGGTCACATGGGCCAGACCACCTCCGGCGCCGACGGCTCCTTCTCGTGCGCCTCCGTCACCGAGGAGCAGGTGCGCATCCTGGCGGGCTCGTGGGAGGCCCAGCAGGAGCTGACCACCGTCAAGGCGCCCGCCACCGACCTGCGCGTGGTGTGGAAGGAGCCCCCGGTCCAGGTGATCGAGGGCACCGTCGTGGACGACAAGGGCCGGCCCGTGCCCGTCTGCCAGCTCAGCATCCGCTCGGCCTCGGGCCGGGGACCGGAGCCGGAGATGTTCTTCCCCGGCTCGCAGGGTCAGACCGTGGTCAACGGCTGGTTCCGCCGCAGCGTGCGCGGACGCCCGCCGTTCACGGTGGGCGTGGCCGGCGCCCAGGACGGCCAGGGACGGGCGCTCAACCTCAAGCCCCGCCAGGTCGCGGTGCCCGAGGCCGGCGGCGCGCCGCTGACGATCGCGCTCGAGCCGGGTCTCACGCTCGCAGGGCGGGTGCTGACGCCCGAGGGCCAGGGGCTCCCCGGCGTGACCGTCACGGGCGGGAGCTCCCAGGCCACGACCGACGCCGAGGGCGCGTTCCAGCTCGGGGGGCTCGCCGAGGGCGCGCTCAAGCTGCACGTGCGGCCCCCCAAGCCCTACGTGGGCGTCAACGACGTCCCGGCGGAGGCGGGGGCGACCGACGTCGTCGTGCGCCTGCGCGCCGGGCTCGCCGTGGCGGGCGTCGTCCAGGGGCCCGACGGGCGCCCCCTGACCAACGGCTGGGTGAGCGCCTCCTGGCCCGCGGCCCCGGGGCGCGTGGGCGGCAACGGCTCGGCCCAGGTGGGCAGCGACGGCCGCTTCCGGGTCGAGGGGCTGCCCGAGGACGCCGTGGCGCAGCTGCAGGTGCAGGTCTGGTCGGCCGACGGCGCCGACGCCAGCTTCGCGCCCAAGACGGTCACGAACGTGCGCGCCGGCACCGAGGACCTCGTCGTACGGCTGGCGGCGGGCGCGGTCGTCGAAGGCGTCGTGGTGAACGCCGACGGCTCGCCCTACACGGGGGGCGGCAGCGTGATGGCCACCGCCGACGGCGCCGAGAACGCCGCGGGCTGGGGCGAGATCCAGGCCGACGGCAGCTTCCGGCTCTCCAACGTGGCCCCCGGGCGGGTGAAGGTGCAGGCGCACCGCAGCGACGGCGGCCCGAGCCCCGAACCCCTCCAGGCCGACGCGCCGGCGCGGGGCCTGCGCCTCTTGCTGCCCGCCTCGACCCCGGTGCGCGGGCGGCTCGAAGGCGCCGGGGCCGACGCGTCGAAGTTCACCGTGCGCGGCTGGACGACGGACGGGGGCAAGCGGCGCTCGCGCACGGCGCGCGTGGCCGCCGACGGCACCTTCACCGTGGAGGGGCTGACGCCGGACGCCGACTGGACGCTGTACGCGCTGGCGGCCGACGACGACCGCTACGCGCTCGGCGGCCCGGTGCGGGGGGGCGCCGAGGGGGTGGTGCTCACCCTGGTCGCCGGCCGCGCGATCGAGGGCACGGTGAGCGGCGCCGACGGCGGCGCGCCGCCGCCGAACGCCTTCGCGATCGCCGCCGCGGAGGGCGGGGGGCAGGCCGTGGGCGGTCGCGTGGACGAGCGCGGGCAGTTCCGGCTGCGCGGCCTCGCGCCGGGCCGCTACACCGTGCGCGCCCAGTCGCAGGACGGCTCGCAGCAGGCCAGCGAGGCCAACGTCGCCGACGGCGCGCGCGGCGTGCGCCTCGAGCTCCGCCCGCGCTCGGGCTGAGGGCTGCGAGTCGCGGGCTCGACGTCGGAGCGTGCGACGGGGGGCGGGGGGCGCTCGCGCGCCTACGGCGCGCCGGCGTCGATCCAGCCGCCCACGACCTCGGCCGCGCGGGGGTCGAGGATCTCGTGCGCCAAGGGGGGCATGCGCGTGCCGTCCAGACGCAGGAGCCGGAGGTAGAGCACGCTCGAGCCGCGGTCGTAGGGCGCCACGCGCCACGGGTCGGGCAGCCCCAGGTCGCCCTGCGTGGGGCGCACGCCCACGACGTTCATCGCGCCGGCCGGCGTGCCGTGCCGCAGGTCCAGGCCGCCCGGAGCCGGGCCGCCGGGCAGGTGGCACATCGCGCAGTTGGACGCCAGGTAGGCCCGCGCCCGCGCCGCCACGGGCGCGCCGGCGTCGTCGGGACGGGCCCAGGCCTCGTGGCCCGAGGCCGGCCCCACGTCGGTCGTGAACAGCCCGACGTGGTTCCACGAGCGCAGCTGCACGTCCACCACGCCCGCGTAGTCGAAGGGCCCGTTGAGCTGCCCCGTGCGCACGCCCAGGACCTCGCCCGCGGCCGCCGTGTGGCAGCGCGCGCAGTCGGTGGGCGAGGGGAAGCGCCAGACCTGCGCGCGCCGGCCCCCGGGCGCGGAGGGGTCGTCCACGAAGTAGGTGCCGTCCTCGCCGGCCGAGAGCAGCGCGGCGTCGGTCTGCTGGGCGTTCCAGCGGTAGGTCACGCCCGTGAAGCCCGCCGGGCCGCGCACCAGCACGCGCGTCTCCAGGCGGATGCGGCTGGCGGGCACGCCGGGGCTCGCCTCGAGCTCGAAGTGCTTGACCAGCACCGTGCCCGTGGGGAAGGTCCAGGGCCCGGAGGCCGCGAAGCCGACGGCGGCGCCGTCGGGCACGGCGATCCAGCGGCGCTTGAGCGCGCCGTCGCTCCACAGCGGCGCGTTCACGTCGTAGGGCACCAGCCCCGGGTTGGGGGTCAGGGCCGCCACGTCGGTGAACAGCCCCGTGGCCGACAGGGTGGCCGGGAACGGCGCCGGGGCGCCGGGGTCGGCCGGCTCGGTGAAGCGCCAGATCGGGCCGGCCAGCGAGATCGCGTAGAGCTCGCCCAGCCGGTCCTCGCCGAAGGAGACCAGGCCGCTGACCCGCGCGACCTCCGTGTTCGAGGCCACGCCCGTGCCGTTCCAGACCAGGGCCCACACGCGGCCCGAGCCGTAGTCGCCGTAGACGTAGGCGCCGCGCACGCGGGCCAGCGTGGGCCCGCGGTAGACGACCCCGCCGGCCACGGTGGTGCCCAGCGAGCGGTCGTAGTCGAGCACGGGGGGCGTGAACGCGGTGGCGGGCAGGCCGGCGGGGTTGAGGTGCGAGCGG
>CAZPOZ010000302.1:0-4521 GCA_964588235.1 uncultured Planctomycetales bacterium | reverse complement strand
GCCGCAGGCGCGTCGTCGTCGTCATCGGCCTTCCGCCACCGGCCCAGCGCGCCGGCGGCTTCGGCACGGCCTCCGCAGGCCTTCCAGAGGCCGTCCCGCAGCGGGTGCATCCCCCTCCCGGGGGCCGGATCCCGAGCGTGGCGCCCATGTCGGTGAGCGTGCCCGCCCCCGTGGCGGTGGAGCGCGCGCCGGCGCTGCCGGTGCTGCGCCGGCTGCTGGCCTACGTGCTGCGGCACCGTGGGCTGATCGTGTGGAGCGTGGCCACGATGGTGCTGCTGGCGGGCGTGGACCTGCTGCTGCCCGAGGTGGTCAAGCGCGCCGTGGACGGCCCGATCGCCCGGGGGGACGGCGGCGCGCTGCTCGCGCACGGGCTCGTGTTCGTGGGCGTGCTGCTGCTGGGCGGCTGGATCCGGGCGGTGCGCACGGTGCTCAGCGTGCGGGCGGGGCGCGAGATCGGGCTCTCGCTGCGCCTGGACCTGTTCCGCAGCCTCCAGCGGCAGGCGCTGGCATTCTTCGACCGCAACCCCGTGGGCGTGCTGACCACGCGCGTGACGGGCGACATCGAGTCGATCGAGGAGTTCTTCGCCTCGGGGCTGGCGGCCTTCTTCCACGACCTGCTCAAGCTGGCGCTGATCCTGGTGGTGCTGCTGGTGGTGAACCCGGCGCTGGCGGCGCAGGTGCTGCTGGTGGTGCCGGTGCTGCTGATCGTGGGCACGGTGTTCACGCGCCGCAGCCGGCGCGACTTCGCCCGGGTGCGCGTGGAGGTGTCGGCCAGCAACGCCTTCACGAACGAGGCGTTGGGGGGCCTGCGGGTGACGCGGCTGTTCGGCCGCGAGCCGCGGGCGCGGGCCGAGTTCGCCGCGCGCACGGAGGGGTTGATGGGCGCGCACCTGGCGACGGTGCGCAACTTCGCCTTCTTCTTCCCGGCGGTGGAGGCGCTGCAGTCGTTGGCGGTGGCGCTGGTGCTGCGGTCGAGCGCGTCGGCGATCGTGGGCGGCACGTTCACGGTGGGCGAGTTCGTGCAGTTCTGGCTGTTGATCGACCGCTTCTTCGAGCCGGTGCGCGAGCTGTCGGAGAACATGAACCTGATGCTGCAGGCGCTGGTCTCGGGGGAGCGGGTCTTCCGCCTGGTGGACGCCTCCCCCGAGGTGGCGGACCGGCCGGGGGCGCGGGGGGCGGAGGGGCTGCGCGGCGAGGTCGTGTTCGACGACGTGCGGTTCTCGTACGTCCCGGGGGAGCGGGTGCTCGACGGCGTCTCGTTCCGGGTGCCGGCGGGGGCGACGGTGGCGCTGGTGGGGCCGACGGGGGCGGGCAAGTCGAGCGTGCTGAACCTGATCTCGCGTTTCTACGACGTGGAGGGCGGGGCGGTGCGGGTGGACGGCGTGGACGTGCGCGACTACGCGCAGCGCGCGTTGCGCGCGCGGATCGCGGTGGTGTTGCAGGACGTGTTCCTGTTCACCGGCAGCGTGCTGGAGAACGTGCGTCTGTTCGACCCGACGATCTCGCGCGAGCGGGTGGAGGCGGCCTGTCGGGCGGTGCGGGCGGACCGGGTGCTGGCGCGGCTGCCGGGGGGTCTGGACCACCGGGTGGAGGAGCGGGGGGGCAACCTGAGCGTGGGCGAGCGGCAGCTGATCGCGTTCGCGCGGGCGCTGGTGCACGAGCCGGCGATCCTGGTCCTGGACGAGGCGACGAGCTCGATCGACACGGAGACGGAGCGTTGGATCCAGGAGGGGTTGGAGGCGCTGCGGCGGGGGCGCACGACGATCGTGGTGGCGCACCGGCTCTCGACGGTGAAGGACGCGGACCGCATCTTCGTGTTGCGCCGGGGGCGTCTGGTGGAGGAGGGCGATCACGCCTCGCTGCTGTCGCGTGAGGGCGGCCTCTACCGTCGCCTCTACGACCTCCAGGTGCGCGCCGAGCACGCCGGCGCCCGGGGGGTGACGTAGGGCAGCCCCGGGGTACGGCGCGACGCTCGGGGCAGGCCCCGCCGAGCGGCTGCCGGCGCCGGTCTCAGATCCAACGCCACCAAGACAGGTGCTGCGAGGCACGTGCGGCGCGCTGGAGCCGGACGCTCAGGGCGCACCTGCTCGATCCCACGCAGGCCTTCGTGCCGTACTCACCGCCGGGGAGCCCACCATGAGCCTGTACGTGTGCGCGTACGACGTCTCCGACGATGGAAGGCGCGCCCGCCTCGCCAAGCGCCTGCGCCGCGAGGGCGTGCGCGTGCAGAAGTCGGTCTTCGAGGTGAACCTGACGCCGGCCGGCAGGCGCCAGCTGCTGCGGGACGTGGCGCCCCACCTGGCCCGAGAGGACGCCTTCGACCTGTTCCCCCTCGACACGCGCCCGGGCCGGGAGCGCCTGCGCTGGCAGCAGGCTCCCGAACCCTGGGACGCGCTCGTGATGGCGTGAGCAGGGCCGCGAGCCCTCGGAGCGGCGGCTGCGCGGACGACGCCGGGGGCTCTCGCACACGACGGGGTCCCCTCGGCGGCTGCCGCTGCCTGGGCGGTGACGGAGCGGAGATGTCGCGGGCGCGGGGTCCGCCGTGCAGCAGGATCGTCGCGGAGCGTCCGGGAGACGCGTCCACCGGCCCCCCTCCGTGCGGCCCGAGAAAATGGCCGCGGCAAGGCCTGGGTGGCCCCCGCCCTCCGGGGTGGTACCCTTTCGGATACGGGATGTGACCAGCCAGCCCAACCGCGAGCCTGCGCGCACGCATTGATCGTCCCCCCCCAGTCCGTATAGTCCTCGCAAAGTCGGTGGAAGCCACCGACGCCATCCCCCGGGAGCGCCCCATGGCCTCGCAGTTCCGTCGCCTCGTCCGCCCGACCCGCAACGCGGTCATGATGACGAACATGTAGACTGGCTTGGGCGCTGGCGGAGCGCGCGGCTCCGCAGGCGCCCGGTCCCCAGGGTCCGTCGGCCGCGCCCGGGATAGGCGCATGGCCCAGCCGCCGAAGGGACGCCAGGAGAGAAGCGGGGGAACGCGGGGGGCCCGCAAGGCGCTTCAGTCCCTCTCCCCTGAGGGGCGCCTCGGCCAACGTTCGGGGCCCGTCCCGGGGTCGCAGGAGTACGTGCTCCAGCAGGTGGCCAAGGCGCTGGGCAGCGAGAACGGGATTCTCAACGGGCGTCTGCGCGAGCTCGCGCTGGACTACCACGGCCTCATCGCCTGGCTCCGGACGAAGCATCCCGGGCTCAAACTGCCCCCCCACGTGGACGTGCGCCGCAGCCGCGAGTCGGTGGAACGGAACTTCCAGCCGATCTTCACGCACTGCCGGGTCGATCTCCTGGATCGCGAGGGTCGCCGGGCGCGCCTGGAGAAGACCGTCTACCTGCGGCTCGTCAAGCCGCTCACGCGCGAGAACGCCTTCGTCACCGAGCCTCGCTTCCACGCGGACGGCTGCGCGGCGGACGTCGAGCTGAGCATCGCCCGTCTGGCGAAGGCGCCGCCGCGCGACGGGCTCGACGTGGGCGCTCTCGAACGCGCTCCGTTCTCGCCGCTGCAGGCCGAGGGCCCGGAGCCGCTGCGCGGCCTCCCCCCCCACAACCGCGGCACGCGCCTGGATTACCGTCTGCGCGTGGACCCGAGCGAGTTCAAGGAGCGCGGCACGTACTACAGGAAGCGTTTCGCCTGCACGCTCGCCGACAGCTACACGGGCGCAGTCGAGTACCACGCGATCACGGCGCAGACGAACGACGAGCGCAAGAGCTGCCGGGTTCGCTTGGACATCGGCATGGCCGAGGAGTACGAGGGCAACCTGCTGTTCGCGCTGCACATCACGGCCAAGGGCGCCGAGGTCAGCCCCGTCGCGCAGCGGGCCGGCAACGGATTCCGCGTGTACAGCGCCGAGGCCCCGCTCGAGGACAATCAGAAGATCATCCTGTTCTGGCAGCGCCTCGTGCCCTGACCGTGTCGGGAGAACCCACGCAGAAAGGCGGCGCCCCGTGTCCGCGTATTTCCTGCTGACGGGAGTGCCGCAGCCCAGAGAGGCGCTGCAGTTGGAGCCAGGGGTGGTCATCCACCCCGTCCCGACGGACTTCAGCCCCACGAGGTACCTGTCCGGCCTGGATCGCGGGCCCGAGGGGCAGATCGCCTGGATCACGGCGACGCTGGCCGCTTCGCAGGCCTACCTCGAGGTTCGGCCGGAGGCACGGTCCTGGGTGGCGAGGACGCTGAGGGACCGCACGCTCTCGACCGAGGACGTCGCCACGCTGGTCCTGTACGTGCTGCAGCTGGCCGGGTGGTA
The DNA here is from genome assembly GCA_964588235.1 of uncultured Planctomycetales bacterium. GTDB lineage: Bacteria > Planctomycetota > PLA2 > PLA2 > JAEUHO01 > CAZPOZ01. The sequence goes on along the minus strand of CAZPOZ010000302.1, from coordinate 280 downwards.
CGAGGCCCGGTCGCCGTTGCGCATGGACGCATCACTCCATGCCGGACCCGACGCCGGGGGCGAGCCCCGAACGCCGCCGCAGCCTTGGCGGCCCGAGGGCAGCCCCGCGCGAACCGGCAAGCTCAGGGCCCCGCCGGAACGGCCTCTGCTGGCGCGGGACGTCGCGGGGCAGCTGGCCCGCATGGTCAAGCTGCTGGCGAGCCATGACGACCTCTGGTTCATCCTCGAGACCTACGACCAGCACCGCTTCGTCCACCTGGACCGGTTCGCCCTGCCCGCC
>CAZPOZ010000301.1:0-4529 GCA_964588235.1 uncultured Planctomycetales bacterium | reverse complement strand
GCCGACGCGCCCGAGGTCGTGCGGCACCTGGAGGCCGTGCGCAAGGACGTGGTCGAGCACGCCGAGGAGTTCTTCAAGGACCGCGGCGCGCCCGAGGGGGCCTCGGAGGGGCCGCTCGACGCCCCCGAGGTCCGGCTGGGCGGCCCCTTCCGCCGCTACCTGGTCAACGTGCTCGTGGACCGCAGCGAGGCGCGGGGCGCCCCCGTGGTCTACGAGCCCCACGCGACCCTGAGCAACCTCGTCGGCCGCACGGAGCACCTGGCGCACCTGGGGGCCCTGCTGACCGACTTCCACCTGATCAAGCCGGGGGCCCTGCACCTGGCCGACGGCGGCACGCTCGTGCTCGAGGCCCGGGACGTGCTCACCCAGCCCTACGCCTGGGAGAGCCTCAAGCGGGCGCTGCGCACCCGCGAGGCGCGCATCGAGTCGCTGGGGCAGGCGCTCTCCCTGGTGAGCACGGTGACCCTCGAGCCCGAGCCCTTCCCGCTCGACGTCAAGGTCGTGCTCCTGGGCGAGCGGCTGCTGCACGCCCTGCTGGACGCGCACGACCCCGAGTTCCGCACCCTGTTCAAGGTCGCGGTGGACGTGGAGGAGGACGTCGCGCGCAGCGTGGAGGGCGACCTGCTCTTCGCGCGCCTGGTGGGCACCGTGGCCCGCCGGGAGGGCCTGCTGCCGCTCCACCGGGGCGCGGTGGCGCGGTTGCTCGAGCGCTCGGTGCGCGTGGCCGGCGCCAGCGACCGCCTCAGCGCGCACATGGGCACCCTCGTGGACCTCGTGCGTCAGTCCGACTGGTGGGCTCGCCAGGCCCAGCGGCCCGTGATCGGCGCCGAGGACGTGGACGCGGCCCTGGAGGCCGCCGAGCGGCGCCACTCGCGCGTGCGCGAGCGCCTGCTGGAGGAGACCCTGGCGGGCACGCTGCACGTGGAGACCGACGGCGCGCGCGTGGGGCAGGTGAACGGCCTGGCGGTGCTCGGGTTGGGCGGCGGCGTCAGCTTCGGGCGGCCCTCGCGCATCACGGCGCGCGTGCGGCTGGGCCGCGGCGAGGTCGTGGACCTCGAGCGCGAGGTCGAGCTGGGCGGGCCGCTGCACACGAAGGGGGTGCTGATCCTCAGCTCGTTCCTGGGCGCCCGCTACGCGCCCGAGCACCCGCTCTCGCTGGCCGCCTCGCTGGTCTTCGAGCAGTCCTACGGGCGCATCGACGGCGACAGCGCCTCCTCCGCCGAGCTCTACGCGCTGCTCTCGGCGCTGGCCGACGCGCCGCTGGCCCAGGGCCGCGCCGTGACGGGCTCGGTGGACCAGCACGGGCGCGTGCAGCCCATCGGAGGCGTGAACGAGAAGGTCGAGGGCTTCTTCGACCTGTGCCGGGCCCGCGGGCTCACGGGAGCGCAGGGCGTGCTCGTGCCCGCGACCAACGTGCGGCACCTCGCGCTCGCGCGCCGCGTGCGCGAGGCCGTCGCCGCCGACCGCTTCCACGTCTGGCCGGTGGCCACGATCGACGAGGGCCTGGAGCTGCTCACGGGCCTGCCCTCCGGCGACCGCGGCCCCGACGGCCGCTTCCCCGAGGGCAGCGTGAACCGGCGCGTCGAGGAGCGGTTGGTGGCCCTGGCCCGTCGGCGGCTCGAGCTCGGCCGCGAGGCCGCGGCCGGGGGCGGCGCCGCCGGCGGGGGGGCGGCTCCGTGAACGCGGCCGCGCCCTTCGCGCCCCGGCGGCTCCTGGTGGCGTTGGACGCCTCGGAGGCCAGCCAGGCCGCGCTCGAAGCGGCCCTGGCCCTGGCGCGCCGCTTCCGGGCCGAGCTGCGGGGCCTGTTCGTGCGCGACGTCGCCTGGGAGGCCGTGGCGGCGCACCCGGCCGTGCTGCACGTGGACCCCCTCTCGGGAGGCGCGCTGCGGGCCGGGCCCGCGGCGATGCAGGAGGCCGTGCACGCCCGGCGGGAGAGCCTGCGCCGGCGCCTGGTCGCGCTCGCCGGCGGCGAGTCGCTGCGGGTCACGTTCCACGAGGCTCAGGGGCGCGTCACGGCCGAGGTCCTGGCCCAGGCCGCGGCCTGCGACCTGGTCTGCGTCGGGCGGACCGGCTGGAGCGGCCGTGGGGCGGGGCGGCTCGGCTCCACGGCCCGCGCCGTGCTGACGGCCGGCAGCGCGTGCGTGCTGCTCGTGGAGGCCGGCCAGCGGCCGGAGCCGGGTCAGCCGGTCTGCGTGGCCCTGGTCCCGGGCCCGGCCGGGCGCCGGGCCCTCGAGGCGGCGGCGGCGCTGGCCGCCGACGACGGCGGCCGGCTCCTGCTGGTCGTCGAGGCCGGCGGCGCGGAGACGGACCTCGCGGGGGCGCTGGCCCGGGCCCGGGCCCTGGGGCTGACGGTCGACGTGCGCGCGGTGGCCGGCCTGGACGGGCCCACGCTGGCGCGCGTCGCGCCCGCGGCGGAGGGCTCCACGCTGGTGCTGCCGGCGGAGCTGCTCACCGATCCCGACCGGGCCGCGGCGCTGTTCGGCGCCCTGCGCCGTCCGGTCCTGGTCGTGCGCTGAGCCGGCGCGCCGCTCCGCCCGTGCCCGGGGCCGCTCGGCCGGCCCCCGGCAGGGCTCAGGGCAGGGAGAGCAGGTCGTGGACCACGAACCACTCGCGCCCCTCCCGGAAGGCCCACAGCTCCTCGCAGGCCAGGAAGAAGGTCCGCCAGCGCGAGAACCACAGCGGCGCCGCGCGTGCGCCCACGGCGTCGGCCAGGATGGGGAGGATCGCCGCCCGACGCTCGTCCATCCGGCGCACCCAGGCGGCGGCCGTGCGCGCGTAGTGCAGGCCCGACACCTCCCAGTGCGCCCGCACGTGGAAGGGCCCCCCCGCGCGGGCGAACACGTCGGCCGAGGGCATCCACCCGCCCGTGAAGAAGTAGCGTGCCATCCAGTCGTCGCCGTCGCGGTCGAGGAAGGCGTAGGCGTGGCTGGCGTGGCAGAACACGTGCGTGAACAGCAGGCCGCCCGGGGCCAGCGCCCCGGCCAGCCGCGCGAGGAACGCCTCGTGGTTGGCCAGGTGCTCGAACATCTCCACGCTGACGATGCGGTCGAAGCGTCCCGGCGGCACGAACCCGTTCGCATCCGCCGTCAGCACCGTGAGGCCCGACAGGCCCCGGCGTCGCGCCTCGTCGCCGATCGCCGCGCGCTGCGCGCCCGCGTTGGAGACCGCCACGACCTCGAGCCCGGGGAAGCGCTCGAGCAGGCGGAACGTGAGCGCCCCCCAGCCGCAGCCGAGGTCGAGCACGCGCTGCCCGGGGCCGATGCGGGCGCGCTCGATCGTCAGGTCGAGCATGGCCGTCTCGGCCTCGGCCAGCGACGCGACCGGCGGGTCCCACAGGCAGGCGCTGTACTTGCGCCGCGGGCCGAGCACCTGCTCGAAGAAGGTGGGGGGCAGCTCGTAGTGCTGCGCGTTGGCGGCCTCCACGTCGGTGGCCACCGGCGCGCCGCGTCGGGCGGCGTAGAGCGCCTGCGTCCGGGCCGCGGCCGCCGCCGGGCCGCCGGCCTCGAGCTCCTCGAGGCGCCGTCGCAGACGGCGCCGGATGCCCTGGCGCAGGAACGGCGTGGGCAGCAGCCCCCGCGCGTTCAGGCGTTCCCAGAAGGGGATGCTCACCGGACGCTCTCGCCGCGCCGCGGGGGCCAGGGCAGGAAGCGGCTGACCTCGGCCTGGTAGCGCCGGTAGTCGTCGCCGCGCGTGGCCAGGGCCTGGCGCTCGCTGGGCGGGATGCCCGTCACGAACAGGATCAGCAGCAGCAGCACGGCCGGCGCGGCGAAGGCCCAGAGCCCGTGCGGAGAGGCGCCCGCCAGCGACGCGAAGCCCAGCCAGACGCCGACCTCGCCCACGTAGTTGGGGTGGCGGGACCAGGCCCACAGGCCCACGCGGCAGGTCCGGCCGCGCTGGGCGGGATCGGCCTTGTGCCGCCGCAGCTGGGCGTCGGCCAGCGCCTCGAAGGCCAGGCCCGCCGCCACGACGAGCAGCGCCAGCACGTCGCGGGCGCCGAAGGGAGCGCGCGCGTCGGCGGCCAGCAGGAACGGCCAGGCGAGGCCCGCGGCCAGCAGGGCCTGGGCCTGGAAGAAGGCCAGGAAGGCCCCCGCGCCCCAGCGCCGGCGCAAGGCCGCGTAGCGGCCCTCCTCCGGGTGCCCGAGCACGCGGTGGCGGAGCAGCAGCCAGGCGTGGCGTCCGCCCCAGGCCAGGCCGGCCGCGGCCACCGCGGCTCGCCGCGCCGGGTCGCCGGCCCCGAGCAGGGCGGCGAGCAGGGCGCAGGCCGCCAGCGAGGCGGCCCAGGCCGGGTCGACCACGCTCCAGTTCCTCAGGCGCAGGGCCAGCAGCCAGGCCAGGGCCTGGAGCGCGACGCAGACCGCCGCCACGAGTAGGAACAGGGCAAAGAGGCTCATGCCCGTGGCCACCAAGGTAGGGGTAGAGCCCTTCGGAGGGCGAGACCTCTCTCGCGGAAGGGCCTGGGGATGGCTTCCGAAGACCGTGCCCAAGCGGCCGGCGCGCTGGGCCGGTAGCGGAAGGCCGATGACGACGAC
>CAZPOZ010000300.1:0-4540 GCA_964588235.1 uncultured Planctomycetales bacterium | reverse complement strand
CGCCCACCTGCTGGTGGGCCATCCGACCACGCCCAGCCCCGAGCGCTTCGAGCAGGTGACGCCCACGGGCGCCGCGCTGGTGAAGGCCCTGAGCGCGGGGGCCTCGATCCCGGTGGGCTTCGTGCCGCGCGTCGTCGGCGTGGGGGCCGGCGGTCGCGACGCGGGACGGCTGCCCAACGTGCTCAGGCTCGTGATCGGGGACCGGGGCCCCCCCGACGAGGCGCTCGAGGCCGTGCTCCTGGAGACGAACCTGGACGACGTGACCGGGCAGGCGCTGGGCGTGGCGCTCGAGCGCGCGCTGGCCCGCGGGGCCCTGGACGCCTGGATCGTGCCCGTGCTGATGAAGAAGGGCCGCCCCGGGCACGTGCTCTCCGTGCTGGCGCGGCCGGAGGACGCCGCGGCCCTCGAGGCGCTGCTGTTCGAGAGCACGCCCACGCTGGGCGTGCGGCGCCGCGCCGTCGCCCGCACCGCCCTCGCGCGCCACCACGTGGAGGTCCCGACCCCCTACGGGAGCGTGCGGCTCAAGGTCCGCTCGACCCCGGCCGGTCCGGAGGCCACGCCCGAGCACGACGACTGTAGGCGCCTGGCCGAGGCGCACGGCGTGCCCTTGAGCCACGTCGAGGAGGCCGCCCGCCGTGCGTGGGTCCGGTGACCTTCTCCGGCGTCCGTGCCGCGCTCGATACACCGGCCAAGGGCGTGACCGGGGCGAAGGTCCCGACTCCCGGCCCGCTCGAGGATCGGACGCTCGCGGCGCGCACGGGGCGCGCTACCACCTAGCCCTCCCCGAGGCCCCCCGCGCCGTGCAGACCGACGCCGACCTTCAAGCCCTGCTCAGCAGCACCTACCACCGCGACGGGGGGGCCGGCCACGCCCTGACCTACTGGCGCGGGCGGCAGGCCCTGGCCCGCGACCTGCTGGCGGCCCGGCGGGCGCTGCGCCAGCTGCTGGAGAGCGGGGACCTGCTGCTCCAGCTCGTCGGCCGCGGGGCCGCGGTGCCCCTGCGCCAGCGCCTGGAGGACGCCCTGGCGCAGGCCCGTCAGTGCCTGCCCGAGCACCGGCCTGCGGCCGCCGACGAGCCGCCCCCGGCCTCCTGAGGGGGCGGGCCCGCAGTCGGCACCGCGTCGTAGCCTCTTGGGCGGGCTTGGGCGGCGCTGCCGCAGCGTCCAAGCCCTCGCGTCCGAGCCCTCCAGCCGTGTGCGGGGGCCGACGCCGGAGGGCCGCCGTGTCCTTGCGCCCGCTGCCGCTCGTCCTGCTCGGGGTGCTCCTGCTGCCCGGCTTGGGCGGCCCGGCGACGGCCGTGGCCGACCGGCCGCCGGCCCCTCCGGGCCCCCCGGCCCCCCCCGTCCCGCCCCAGCCGGCTCCCCCCGAGCCTGCCTCTCCACCGGCGCCCGCGGCTCCCGTCCCCTCCGACCCGCCTGCGTCCCCGCCGCAGCCTCGGGAGCCGATCGTGGGGCGCGTGGAGGGCGAGGGGGTCAACCTGCGGGTGGGACCGCGGGTGGACAACGAGCCGCTGACGCAGCTCGCCCGCGGCACCACGGTGCTGATCGTGGAGCGGCTCCCGGGCTGGCTGGGCGTGCGCGTGCCCGCGGGCTTCCCGGTGGCCGTCTCGGGCGAGCACGTTGAGGCGCTGGGCCCCGACGAGCTGCGCGTGACGGCCCGGCGTCTCAACGCGCGCGTGCAGCCCCCCGAGGAGGGCCGCCCCGCTCCCGGCGTGCTGCGCGACCCCTTGTCCCAGGGACAGGTGCTCACGCGCGTGAGCACCGACCGGGGCTGGCACTACGTGCTGGCCCCCGAGGAGCTGCGCGCGTACGTGAGCGAGGAGTACGTGACCGTGCTCGGCCCTGCGGCCGAGCACGCCGCGCTGCTGGCCGCGGCCCGCGCGGCCCGGCTCGAGTCGGCGCTGCGGCTCAAGGAGGCGCGCCGCGCGGCGGCGGCGGCCGCCGCCGGGCACGCGCTGCGCACCGCGCTGGGCGTGGCGCAGCAGAAGCTCGACCGGTTGCGCCTGGAGGCCACGAACGACAAGACCCCCGTGGCGCTCGTGGCCGACGAGCTGCAGGCGGCGCTGACCGCGGCGGCGGGAGCCCCCGCCACGGAGCAGGGCCTGGCCAAGCTGATGCTGGACGACCTGGAGCGGGAGATCGAGATCCGCGTCGCGCGGGCCGACCGCGACCTCGCGCGGGCGCGTGGAGCCCCGACGGCCGGCCCGGTGCCCACGCCGGCCCCGGTGGCCGCGGCGCTCGACGTCGTGGGCGAGCTGCGCTTCGAGGCCGTGCCCGGGCTGGGCAGCGGTGGCGTGCTCGTGCTCTGGGCGGAGGGCCGGCCCACGCACGTGCTCCGGCTGGGGACGGGCGGGCCCCTGCCGCACCCCGACCTGCGGGCCGCCTGCGACGGGCAGGTGCGCCGCTTCCGCGGCAGCGCCCCCGGCGAGCGCACGCTGGGGCTGCCGGTGGTGGACGTGCGCGAGGTGCTGGCCCGCTGAGCGGCCACGCCAGCAGGCGGGGCGAGGCGAGGCCCGTGCGGCGCGCTGGCGCCGGGCGCGGCGCGCCCCGCGGCGGCGGCTCCGACGTGCTCAGAAGCGCAGGTCGAAGCCCAGCACCACGTTGAGCCCCGGCTCGTTCACGCCCGAGCCGTGGATGCGGTAGTCCTCGTCGGTCAGGTTCTCGAGCGCGAAGAGCAGGTCCAGGTCGCACGACCACCGGTAGCCCGAGCGCAGGTGCAGCACGTCGTAGCCCGGGGTGCCGCCGGGCGGGATGCGCTCCCGGTCCGTCTCGTTCTGCAGGGAGAGGCGGTCGGCCTTCCCGGCGTGGACCCACTCGAGCTGCGCCCACAGCCGTCCCCGGGGCGGCTCGTAGCGCAGGGCGAGCAGCGTGGTGAGGGGCATGAGCCGGTCGAAGTCGTCCCGCACGATCTGCCCCGTCGCGTCGAGCTGGTCCACCTCGCCGTCCATCCAGGAGGCGTGGCCGAGCACCGTCCAGCAGGGCAGGAAGCGCCAGGCCGCCTCGAGCTCCACGCCCCAGAGGAAGCCGTCGCCGACGTTGTCCTTGCGCACCTCGGGCACGCCGCCGATCAGGGCGCCCGTGGGCGAGCGCACGATCGTGTCCTCGAGCAGCACGGCCCACCCCGCCACGTTCGCCGCCAGGTCGCCCCGCTCGACCTTCGTGCCCAGCTCGAAGCCCAGGTACCGGTCGGGGTCCAGGCCGGGCGAGGGGCTCTCCACCACGCTGGTGGACTCGAAGGCGGTCAGGTCGCTCAGCGAGGGGGCCCGGAAGGCCTGGGAGACGCCGCCGTAGACGGTCCAGCCGCGGCGGACGCTCACCAGCGCGCGCAGGCTGCCCACGAGCGCGTCGTACGTCTCGTCGATCGCGATCACGTTGTTCGCGGTGGCCGGGTTGGCTCCGCCCACCAGGGGGTCGTCCACCCGGTCGGCCTGCGCGTGCGCGTAGGTGAAGCGCACGCCCGGCACCAGCGTCAGGCAGCCGCGCACGACCTCGAGCTGGGCGTAGGCCCCTGCGAGGTCGTAGGAGCCCTCGTCGCCCAGCGGACCCTGCACGTCCGAGCCCTGGTAGGCCCCGGCGAGGAAGTTGTCCTTGAAGCTCGAGACCTCGTCGTGGGTGAGCTCGCCGCCGACGGTGAGCCGGCCGAGCGCCGTGGGACGCTCGAGCTGGACGGCGAGCCCCCAGGTCTCCACGTCGAAGCCGCTCAGATCCATGCGCCCCCCCGTGCGCACGCGGCGCTGGTCCTCCGCCTGGCGGTGCCAGGAGAGCGTGACGTGGCCCGTGGGGAACGGGCCCCCCGCCTGCGCCCACGCCCAGCGGGCGTAGACCAGGTCGCGCTCCTGGTCGAGGTCGCGCTCGAGGTCGGTGCCCGCCGTCGTGCCGGCGAAGGGCACGGCGAAGACCGTGGAATGCGTGCGCGGGACGTCGTCCTGCTCCACGTGCTGGAAGGCCAGCGTCAGGGTCGAGCAGGGGCTCACGCGCAGGTCGAAGCGGAAGTCCCCGTCCCACTCGCGGAACCCCGTGTTCGGCAGCTCGCCCGCGCCGCTGGTGATCGTGCCGTAGTCCTTCCAGGTCACGCCGCCCAGGAAGCCCAGGGAGTCCCAGTTGCCCTCGATCCCGCCGCGGGTGATCCAGGCCTGCTCGGCCGACGCCCAGCGGCCCGAGAGCCCCCCGCCCACGTGCCGGCCGCAGGGGAAGCAGGTGCGCCGGCGCGGGAGCACGTTGACGGTGCCGCCCACCGCGTCGCTGCCCCAGAGCACGGAGTGCGGGCCGCGGGCCACCTCGAGGCGCTCGACGGTGTAGGGGTCGATCGTGCTCCAGTACTGGTTCGGGCCCGAGCGGAAGGCCGAGTTGTTCAGCCGCACGCCGTCGATCAGCAGCAGGTTGTGGTAGCCCGTGAAGCCGCGCAAGAAGGGCGAGGACTGGCCGGGGCCCGTCTTCTGGACCACGGTGCTGGGCAGCCTCAGGAGCGCGTCGGGCAGGCTGCGGGCGTTGCGCCTCAGGCGCAGGTCCTCCACCGTGAGCACGCTCGAGGCGTAGGGCAC
>CAZPOZ010000299.1:0-4548 GCA_964588235.1 uncultured Planctomycetales bacterium | reverse complement strand
CTTGAGGCCCAGCCCCACGGAGAGCCACACGCTGCCGAAGCAGCCCGCCAGGGCCAGCAGCAGGGCCAGGGTGTAGGGCACGTCGCGCTTGAGAGCGTCCAGCATGCGCGCATCGTATCCCAGCGGACCCGGCGGCGGGCCGCCGGGCTCCCACGCGGCGCACGCCCCGGGCCGCCCGCTGCGTCGCGTCGCGCCTCAGGGCTCCAGCGCGAGGCGGTAGCCGACGCCGGGCTCGGTGAGCAGCAGCCGCGGGCGGACGGCGTCGTGCTCGAGCTTGCGCCGCAGCTGGGCCATGTAGACGCGCAGGTAGTGGGCCTCGGTGGCGTGCCCGGGGCCCCAGACCGCCGTCAGCAGCTGGGTCCGGGTGACCACCTTGCCCGCCTGCTCCACCAGCGCCACGAGCAGCTTCCACTCGGTGGGCGTGAGCCGCACCGGCTCGCCGTCCCGCCGCACGGCGCGCTGCGCCACGTCCACCTCGAGGGGACCGGACCGGAACACGCCACGCGGATCCTGCGTGGCGCGCTGCGCCGAGCGGCGGATCGCCGCGCGTACGCGCGCGACCAGCTCGGCGGCGCCGAACGGCTTGGTCAGGACGTCGTCCGCGCCCGCGTCCAGGGCGCGCACCTTCTCGGCCTCCGCCCCCCGGGCCGTGAGCACCAGGATGGGCACGGCGCTCCAGGCCCGCAGCGCGGAGACGACCTCCAGCCCGTCGCCGTCGGGCAGCCCCAGGTCGAGCAGCACGAGGTCCGGCGTGTACTGCTCGGCCTGGCGGCGGGCCTCGGCCACAGTCGCCGCCTCGAGCAGGCGGAACCCCTGCGGGGGCAGCGTCGCCCGCAGGTAGCGCCGCACGAGCGGGTCGTCCTCGACCAGGAGCAGCACCGGCTCGGGCGACGGCAGGCGCGGCTCGAGGTTCACACCGCCTCCTCGTCGGCCGGGGCGGGCGCGGGCCGCTCCACCCCCGCGAGCGGCAGGCGCAGGCGGAAGCAGGCGCCCTGGGGACCGGCGTTGAAGGCCTCGATCGTGCCCCCGTGGGCCGAGACGATGGCGCGGGCGAGCGCCAGGCCCAGGCCGCTCCCGGGGGAGGGCCGCGCGTCGGCGCCACGGTAGAAGCGCTCGAAGAGCCGCGGCAGGTCGCCGGGCGGGATCCCCGGCCCCCGGTCCTCCACCTCGAGGGTCACCTCGGAGGGGCCGCCCCGGGCCCGCACGGTCACGGGCGTGCCGGGGGGGGTGTGGCGTCCGGCGTTCTCCAGCAGGTTCACGAGCACCTGCACGATCAGCGCCTCGTCGGCGGGCACGAGCAGCAGGCCGGGGCCCAGGTCGATGGTCACGGGCCGCCCGTCCAGGGCCGGGTCGGCGTGGCGCAGCGCGTCGCCCACGAGGCTCTCCACGGCGTGCCACTCCTTGCGCACGGCCAGGGCGCCGGCGTCGAGCCGGGCGAGCTGCAGCAGGTCGTCCACCAGCCGGCTCATGCGCTGGGCGTCCTCGCGCAAGGTCAGGAGCAGCTCCCGGCGCGAGTCCTCGGGCAGCGCCAGCGAGCCGTCCAAGAGCGCGTCGGCGGCGCCGGCGATGGCGGTCAGGGGCGTGCGCAGGTCGTGGGACACGCCCGCCAGCAGGGCGTTGCGCGTGCGCTCGTGCTCGGCCGCCACGCGCTCGCGCTCGGCCTCGCCGGCCACGACGGTGCGCTCGAGCGCCAGCGCGCCCTGGGCCAGGGCCGCGTCCAGCAGCTGCCGCGGCCCGGCGCCCAGCGCCCCGCCCGACGCCGCCAGGCGCACGCAGACGACGCCCAGCGTGCGCTGCCGCCCCACCAGGGGGAGCGCGAGGCAGGGCGCCGCCGGGAGGGTGTCCGTCCCGCGGCCCGCCGGCCGACCGTTCTCCAGCGCCCACAGGGCCACCCCGCGCTCCACGGGGTCGGGCGCCGCGGACGCGCCGGGGAAGGCGAGCCCGCCGGGGCCGTCGGCCAGCCCCACGGCGGTGGGCGCGCCGGCGACCTGCGAGGCGTGCGCCGAGAGCACCACGGCCACCTCCTCCGGGCGCGTGGCCTGAGCCAGGGCCCGGCTCAGGCCGTACAGGCCCGCGGTGCGGCGCTCGCGCTCGGCCGTGCCCGCCGCCTGGCTGCGCAGGCGCGCGGTCAGGGCCATCACGGTGAGGCCCACGCCGAGCTGGACGGCGAAGGTCAGGAGGTAGCGCCCGTCGGCCACGGCGATCGACAGGAAGGGGGGGACGAAGAAGAAGTCCAGGGCCAGCACGCTGAGCAGCGTGGTCAGCAGCGCCGGCCCGCGGGGCAGGCGCACGGCGGCGAGCAGGATGGCGAGCAGGTAGAGCATGGCCTGGTCGGCCAGCGCCAGGCGCCCGTGCACGAGCGCGCCCACGCCCGTCGCCGCCGCCACCAGCGCCACCGCCAGGGCCCAGGCCGCGCGGGGCGTGGGCGGCCCCGGGGGACGGGGAGCGGGCGGCGCCGGGCTCTCGGCCTCGCCCGTGGTGACCAGCACGTCGGTGCCGGACGACTGGACCACGAGACGCTCGACGAGCGTGCGGCGGAGCCGGCTCGGCCAGCGGCCCTGCGGAGGCTTGCCCACGACCAGCCGCGTCACGTTGCGCTCGCGGGCCACGGCCAGCAGCTGGGCGGCCACGTCGTCGCCCTGGACGACGAGCGTCTCGGCGCCCAGGCGGTCGGCGAGCGCGAGGTGGGCGGCCACGCGCTGGCGCGCCGCCTCACCGGGACCGGGGGCGCTGGCCGGCTCGACGCTCACCGCCAGCCAAGGCGCCCGGAGCCGCAACGCCATGCGCGCCGCGGCCCGCACGAGGTTGGCCGACTGCGGAGCCGGGCTGACGGCCACCATCAGCCGGTCGGAGGTGGGCCAGGGCCGCTCGATCCCGTGCGCGCGCCGCCAGGCGTCGACTTCGGCGTCCACGCGCTCGGCGGCGCGACGCAGGGCCAGCTCGCGCAGCGCGATCAGGTTGCCGCGGCGGAAGAACGACTCGAGGGCCCGGCGCCCCTGCTCGGGGGCGTAGACCTTGCCGGCCTCCAGCCGGCGGATGAGCTCGTCGGGGGTGACGTCCACGAGCTCGATCTCGTCGGCCCGCTCGAGCACGGAGTCGGGCACCGTCTCGCGCACGACCACGCCCGTGATCTGGGCGACCACGTCGTTGAGCGACTCCACGTGCTGGACGTTGAGCGTCGTGGCCACGCCGATCCCGGCCTCGACCAGCTCCAGGACGTCGTTCCAGCGCCGGGCGTGGCGCCCCCCGGGGGCGTTCGTGTGGGCCAGCTCGTCCACGAGCAGCAGGGCCGGGCGGCGGGCGAGCGCGGCGTCCAGGTCCAGGTCGCTCAGGCGCAGGTCGCCGAGCGTGGCGGCGCGCGGCGGCAGCCGTGGCAGGCCGACGGTCAAGGCCTCCGTCTCGGGCCGGCCGTGGGGCTCGACCCAGCCGATGACCACGTCCACCCCGGCCTGGCGCTGCTTCTGCGCCTCACGCAGCATCGCGAAGGTCTTGCCGACGCCGGGGGCCATCCCCAGGAACACCTTCAGCCGGCCACGGCCGGCGCGGCGCTCCTCCTCGGCGGCCCGCGCGAGCATGGCCTCGGGCGTGGGACGTGCGTCGGCCACGGGGAAGAGGCTACCGGAGGGCGTCCAGGGCGAGGTTGAGGCGCAGGACGTTCACCCGCGGCTCGCCCAGCACGCCGAGCTGACGCCCCTCGACGTGGCGCTCCACGAGGTCGGCGACCCGCTCCACGGGCAGCCCGCGGGCGCGCGCCACGCGCAGGATCTGCCAGCGGGCGGCGGCCGGGCTGACGTGCGGGTCGAGGCCGCTGCCCGAGGCCGTGACCAGGTCCACCGGCACGGGCCCGGGCGCGCCGGGGTGAGCGTCGAGCAGCGCACGCAGGCGACCGGCCACGGCCTGGGCCAGCGCCGGGCTGGTCGGGCCGAGGTTGGACCCGCCCGAGGCGGCGCCGTCGCAGGGGGGGCTCGAGGCCGAGGGTCGCCCCCAGAACCACGTCGCGCCGCCCCAGGCCTGCCCCACGAGCTCGGAGCCCACGACGACCCCGTCGCGGCGCACGAGGCTGCCGCCGGCCTGCCAGGGCCAGAGCCAGGAGGCGAGGGAGGTGACGGCGACGGGGTAGGCCACCCCCGTGAGCAGGCTGAGCAGGACGAAGCAGCCGAGCGCGGCCCGCAGCAGGGAGATCATCGGACGCCTCCCGACCCGCCGAGGGCCGACAGCAGCAGGTCGAGGGCCTTGATGCCCAGGAACGGCGCCGCCACGCCCCCGACGCCGTAGACCAGCAGGTTGCGCCGGAGCAGCGCAGCCGCGCTGCGCGGCGTCCAGCGGACCCCCCGCAGCGCCAGGGGCACGAGCGCCACGATCACCAGCGCGTTGAAGATCACCGCCGCGAGGACCGCGCTGGACGGCGACGAGAGGCGCATCACGTCCAGCCGGGCGAGCTCGGGGTGCGTCGAGGCGAACGCCGCCGGCAGGATGGCGAAGTACTTGGCGAGGTCGTTGGCGAGGCTGAAGGTGGTCAGCGCGCCGCGCGTGATCAGCAGCTGCTTG
>CAZPOZ010000298.1:0-4563 GCA_964588235.1 uncultured Planctomycetales bacterium | reverse complement strand
CCGCGCCACAGGTCGCCGCAGCGGTCGTCGTAGTCCATCGCGGCGTCCTCGGTGTCGAGGGCCTTGGGATGGGTGCCGCGGTAGGTGGGGATGTCGGTCAGCGGCTCGCCGTCGGACAGCCGCGCCGCCAGGTACAGGTTCTCGAACATGGCCCGGCGCAGCGAGTTGACCGAGCGCGTGAACTCGCCCCGGTAGAAGTAGGCCAAGCCCAGGTTGAACAGGGCGTCGGGGTCCTCGCCGGCGCGCTGGAACTCGCGCACGGCCTTGTCCACCTGCCCCATGCGGAAGTAGGTCTCGCCCAGCAGGAAGCGCACGTCGAGGGGGTCGGACGGCGCGAGACGCAGCAGGCGGCGGAACACGCGCGCGGCGTCGTCGTACACGCCGAGCCAGAACCGGCACAGCCCCCGCCCGTGCAGGGCCCGCAGGTAGGGGCGGGTGCGCTCGTCGCTCCACCAGCGCCGCGCCGTGAGCAGGTTGCCCTTGAGCGGCCCCAGGCGCTCGCGGGCGAACTTCAGCGCCCGCCGGAAGTCGCGGTCGGCGCGCTCCAGGCGCCCCAGGTCGTAGCAGGCCTTGCCCCGTCCGCACCACGCCTCGGGGTCGCCCGGATCCACCTCGAGGGCCCGGTCGAAGCACTCCAGCGCCTCTTCCGGCTCGCCCCGCTCCAAGTGGTCGGACGCGCGCTGCAGCCAGTCGTGGGAGTCGTCGGTCATGGGCCGGATCCTACCAGCGACCGAACGCCGGTCCCCGGCGCGCCCCCCCGGGGGGGGCTATCGTCGGGGCCGATGCCGCGCGGCCGCCTCCTCTCCCTGCCGCTGCTGCTGCTCCTGGCCGCGGCCGTGGGCGTCGTGGTGGAGCGTCTGGTGGTGACCGACGCCGAGGCGCTCGAGCAGCTGCTCCAGGACGCGCGCGACGCCGTCGCCGAGCGCGAGTTCGCCCGGCTGCGCCCGATGCTCTCCGACGACTTCGTCTGGGAGGGCCTGGGCCCCGACGCGGCCCTCGAGCGCGTGGCGGGCCTCGTGCGCCGCGCTCAGCCCACGCGCATCGAGCTGGACTGGGGCGAGCCGGACCTCGCCGGCGACCACGCGACCGTGTCGCTGTTCCTGCGCGTCTGGCTGCTGGGCGGCGGCTACGGCGGCGACGCCCGGCTCCGCTTCGCCCGCGAGGCCCAGGGCTGGCGGCTGACGGAGGCGCGCACCGTGGTGGGCCGGTAGGCCGGCCGGTGGGGCCCGCAACCCGGGCCGGGGAAGCCGGTTGCGTCGGTGCACGGACGGTACGGTCGCCCCCCCGCCGCGGCCGATAGAGGGGCACGCCCCGTGCCCACCGACGCCCCCAACGCCGCCCGCATCGTCTTCGACCGGCTGCTGCCCGAGTCGCTCGAGGCGCTGCTGGCGCGGGTGGTCGGGACCGTGGTGCCCCGCCTGGGCGAGGACGGCCGCTACCGCATCTCCTCGGCTGGGCGCTTCTCGGGCCGCATCGCGGCCGACCTGCTGGCCTTCGCCCGCAACCAGGGGTTCAGCGGCGCGTTCGTCACCCTGCAGGACGAGGTGGAGCGCGTGCTCTGGCTGCGTCAGGGGACGATCGTGGGCGCCGACAGCAACGTGCTCTTCGAGCGGCTGGGCCGCGTGCTGCAGCGCGCGGGCACGCTCGACCGGGCCGGCGAACGGCAGGTGGTGGCCTGCGAGGAGCAGCGGGGGCTGCTGGCGGCGACGGCGCTGTTGCCGCCCGACGCGGTGCGTTGGGGGCTGGAGCGGCGCATCTGGGAGGTGGGCGCGGCCCTGCCCTTCATGAGCGGCGCGCACTTCCTCTTCGTGGACGGCGTCCCCGACCTGGGCGACCTGCCGGTCTTCGAGGTGCCGCCGATGGACGTGGCCATGGAGGCCTTGCGCCGCTACGACGAGTGGCGCAACGGCGGCTCCACGGGGTCGGCGGGGACGGCGGAGCCCACGCGCGCCCGCCCGCCCACGAACGCCCCGCGCCGCAAGCCCGCGCCCGGCCCGGCCCCGGAGATCGACGACCTGATGCGGCTCATCGGGGACTGACGCCGGCCCGGTCCGCCGCCACGCGCTCGAGGTGCCCGAGCACGACATCGATCACGGCCTTGCGCGTGAGCCGGCAGAAGAGCGTCTCGGTCGAGCGCAGGGAGCCCGTTTCGGTGAGCTTGTTGATCGGCGCTCCGCCCCCGCACCAACGCCAGTACTCGCAACCCGCACGGCAGGCATCGGCGCCCGAGAGGATCTCGCGCTGGAGCGCCTGGAACCGCTCGCCCCGGGCGGCCTCAAGGAACCCCTCCCGGTGGACGTTCCCCAGCGTGAACGTGCCGGCCGGCCCCCCCTCGACGCCCAGGAACTCGGGCGAGAAGGTAGTGAACGAGCCCTCGTACCCCAGGGCGATGATCGCGAACGGATGGAACTGGTCGTTGTAGGGCTCGACGCCCGGCGGGGGCGGGCACATCAGGGCGCGCAAGGCTCCGTCGAGCTCGCGGACCTGGAGGCGGCCGGGCTCGCGGGCGACGCGGTGGAGGAAGCGCTCGAGGAAGCGCCGGAACGCGTCGGACACGTCCTCGCGCCCCAGCGTGCTGACGGCGTTGGCTCCCTCCTGCTCGTCGATGTTGAAGCCGACCGAACGGATGCCGTTGGCGACGTAGAACTCGTACAGCTCGTCCGGGTACTCCAAGGAGTCCCAGGTGAGGACGCTGATGACCTGGAAGTCGATCCCCCGCCGCGTCAGGGTACGCACGCCACGCAGGATGCGCTCGAGGCTGCCGCGACCCGAGCGCGTCTTCCGATGCCGGTCGTTGATCGCCTCCGGGCCGTCCACGCTCACGCCGACGAAGGAGCGGTTCTCGACGAACCAATCGCACCAGGCATCGTCGATCAGGGTGCCGTTCGTCTGGAACGACTCGTCCACGCGCAGCCCCTCCGGCACGAGCGGCCGGATGCGCGCCCAGGCGCCGCGATACCACGACACGGGCACCGCGAGCGGCTCGCCGGCATGCCAGACGACGGTGACCTGGTTGCGCGCCAGGCGGGCCTCGAACAGGCGCTCGAACATGCGCACCAGGGTCGCCTCGGTGAGGCGTGAGCGATCGCTCTTGCGGGTCGGCAGGTAGCAGTAGTCGCACGCCAGGTTGCAGAAAGGCGAGGGCTGGATGATGAACAGTCGGCAGCGCCAGGGCTCGCCGTTTGCGCAGGCGCCGAACGCCTCCTCGGACCCGGCGGAGCATCCCCCGGCCCCGGGCGCCGCGCAGACGCCGCCCGCATCCGAGCCCCCCGTGCTGGCCGTCATCGTTCGCCTCCGCGCTGCGTCCCGTTCCGCGGGCCGCACGGCGACTCTACACCGGCGCGGGCGCGCGTCGGACGCCCCCAGCCGAGCGCCATCCCCGGGTTCAGTCCTCGCGCGACACGAGCGTCGCGCGCGTTCGCGCAACGCAACCGTCCCACGCTCGGAACAGTCCGGTCCACGGCGCGCGGCTCCAGCGGTCCGTGGGTGCCAGCTGTCGCACCTCCGGGTGACGGCGCCCCTCAGCGCAGCGTGACCCAGGGGCAGGGCGTGCCCTCGCGGCCGCCCACGACGGCGCGCACGCGCCAGCGCAGGTCGCCCGGCACGACGGCGATGCGCTCGACGTCCAGGGTGGCGGCGCTGGTGCGCACCGGCTTGCGCAGGCTCGAGATCCACGAGCTGCCGCTCAGCTCCTCGACCTCCAGGATGTAGGCCTCCGCGCCCTCCACCGGCGTCCAGGTGAAGCCCACGGGCAGCAGGCGCAGCTTGGGCAGCACGGTGCCCTCGCCCGGCGAGACGGGCAGGGGGAGTCCCGCCGCGGGCGCCGCGGGCCCCGGGGGAGGCGGAGCCGGGGCGGGCGGGGGGGAAGCGGGCCCGGGCTGAGGCGCTGCGGGCCTCGCGGAGGCGGGCGGCGCCGGTGCGGGCGGCGTGGCCCACACGCTGACCACGCTGCCCTTCTCGACCTCGACGCCGGCCGCCGGCTTCTGGTCCACGACGCGGCCCGGCAGCCCGTTCACCGCCGGCTGCTCCTTCATCGCGAGCCCGAGGTCGGCGAGGATGCGCCCGGCCTGGAGCGGCGTGCGGTCGAGCAGGTCGGGCACGGTCACGCGCGTGACCGCCACCCGCGGCGGCGGCACCTCCGCGCCGTCGAAGTCGCCCCCGGCCGTGACGAGCACCTTGATCGGGCTGCCCGCGGCGCGCGCGCTGCCCGCGACCGGCGCCTGCTCGAGCACGCGCCCCACCGGGTGCCCCGCGACGCGCTCCACGTACAGGGTCAGGCCGGCTTCGCGGGCCCGCTGCTCGGCGTCGGAGAGCGCGAGCCCCAGCAGGTCGGGCACCTCGCCCGGACGGGCGCGTTCGGCCACGGCCGGCGCGTCGGGGCTGCCGATGGATCCGGCGGCGGGAGCGGGGCCGGTCGCGGGCGCGACCGGCGGCGACGTCGGCGGGGGCTCTGCGGGAGCGGGGGGACCGGGCGCGGGCCAGGACGCGGCAGGCGGGGGCGCCGCTGGCTGCACCGCTGCCGGCGGCGGCGACAGGGGCGCAACGACCGGGGGGGGCGCGGGG
>CAZPOZ010000297.1:0-4573 GCA_964588235.1 uncultured Planctomycetales bacterium | reverse complement strand
GACGGGGGCCCGCGAGCCTGACCCGGGAGGGCGCGCAGGAGGCGCGGCTGGGCGCGCGCTTCGTCGCAGGCCCGGAGGAGCTCCTCGCGCTGCACCTGGCCCGCGGGGGCTGCGTGGTGCTGCCCGGCGGCGAGTCGGTCGAGGTGGCCGCGCGGCCCGACGGCTCGCCGGGCGCCGTGCTGCGCCTGAGCAGCGGCGAGGCGCTGCTCGACACCCGGCTGGGCGCCGCGGGTCTGCTCCTGGCCCGACCCGGCGACGGCCAGCCGCTGGGGCTGCTGGAGGTGGAGGGAGGGGCGGCCCACGTGGCGCTGGGGCTCGGGGCGGAGGGCGGCGCGGCCGTGGCGTTGGCCCACGGCGCGCAGGCACGCTTCGTCCCGGCGCACCCTCCGGCCGGTGCGGCCGCCGGCACCCCGGTGCCCGTCCTCCGCGGCCCGACCTACGTGGCGCTGGGCCCCGGCGGCGTCACGGCGCTGGGCGCGCCTGCGCAGTCGCTCTTCCGCGAGCTCGAACTGCTGGGGGGGCCGCTGCCCGCTCCGGGCCGCGACCCCTTCGTCGAGGCCCGGGCCTGGCGCCTGATCGCCGGCCGGGGAGAGCGGGGGGGCGCGGGCCTGAGGCTGGCGCCGCCCGGGACCGGCTCCACGCCGGGGGCCGCCGCGCCCGGGGCCCTGCTCGGCTGGACCCCCGATCCGGCCGTGGAGGGCTGCTCGCGGCTCTGCCTGCTGCTGCGGGGGCCCGCGGGGCTCGAGGTCTCGCTGCCGGATCTCGGCGTGCGCGCCCGCCTGGAAGCCGCGGGCGAGGGTCCGGACCCGGGCCTGAGCACCCTGGAGCTGGCCTTGCCCGACGGCTGGGCCGAGGCGCTGGGCGGCGGCGAGCTGCGCCTGTCCCTCACCTGGCCTGCGCCCGGCCCGGGCGCCGGGGATCCGCCCTGGGTACGCTTCGATGGCGCCTCCTTCGCGCGGCACCGGGCCGTCGCCCCCGCCCCGGGGGGAGCGCGCTGATGCCGGCCTGCCGACCCCCGCCCGCGACGTCTGCCCCCTTCGGTCACGCCTGGTGCGCCGCCTGCCCGCGGCCCGCCGGGCCGGGAGCCTGAGATGAACCCCGCCGCCCTCCTCCTCCGCCCCGTCCGCACGCCGCGTCCCCGCGGGGCGCGCGCAGCGCGCGGCGTCGCGCTGCTGATCGTGATCACGGTGCTGGTGACCCTGATCATGATCGCCGTACCCTTCGTGCTCGCCATGCGCCACGGGCAGGAGCGCACCGAGGCGCTCTCGGCCCAGGAGCGGGCCGACTTCGAGGTGGACCTGCTCCTGGGGCAGGTCGCCGAGGCGCTGGGGCGCAGCGCGCCCTCGCAGGAGCAGGCGCGCGCCGCGGGCGGCGTCGCCGGCGTGGTCGCCGATCCCGACGTGGACGACCTCTCCGAGCTCGCCCTGGGCGAGGAGTTCCGCAAGCGCATCGAGCTCGAGTGGCTGCGGGCGCTGGCGGGCGATCCCGTCCAGGCGGGGCGCGCGGCCGCGCTGCGCAGCCGCCGGCTGGGCCCGATGTCGGACGACCGCGGCTCGATCTGGTCGGCGGAGGCCGAGGACGCCCAGGCCCGCGTGCACGTGGACGGCGCCAGCCCCTTCCTGTTGGGCAACCTGCTCGGGGCCGCGCTGCTCACGGAGGAGCTCGACGCCCAGGCCGCCGAGATCCCCGTCGAGCACGTCGTCGCCAGCCGCATCCCCGGCGCGGAGGGCTTCCCGCGCGAGGGCGGCGCCCTGCGCATCGGGCGCGAGGTGATCACCTACCAGCGCTTCGACGGCTCGAAGTTCAGCGGCTGCCAGCGCGGCGCCTTCACGGACGCGCCGCTGGGCCTCAACGGCGGCGCGCAGGCGCACGGTCGCGGCTCGCCCGTGATCTCCTACGACGCCTTCAAGCTGGCCACGCACCTGATCGCCGCCCGCCCCGGCCAGCTCACGCCCTTCGGCAGCCTGGCGGCCCTGCGGCGCATCGCCGACTGGGGCGGGGGCACGGGGATCCCGGCCGCGCGGCTCCAGGCGCTGGAGCCCTACCTGACCTGGGCCGCGCGCCGGGAGACGGCCGAGTGGCTGGCCCAGCAGCTGGTGCTGGAGGCCCTGCCCAGCGGGGGCGAGGGGGGCGGCCAGGACGAGGTCGTCGTGCGCGACGACCGCGGCAACCCCTCCGGCACGACCTCCTACGTGAACCCCGGCACCCTCGTGCGCATCTCGGACGGCGTGCGCACGGCCTACCAGCTCGTGGACGCCGTGGGGGACGCCGCGGGCGGCCAGCGCGACCGCGTGATCACCCTGGCCGGCAGCGTGGGCGCGCAGGAGTCGGGCGTGACCTTCGAGGGCGGGCGCGCCCGGCTCGAGGCGCGGGCCCCGACGCCGGTCAACATCAACACCGCCTCGCGCGAGGTGCTCTACGCCGTGATGGCGAACCTGCACTTCCGCAGCGCCGACCTCTCCGACGAGTCGGTGGTCACCCCCGCCAAGGCCTGGGACCTGGCCGGCCGCCTCGTGGAGGGGCGCGCGGGCGACCTGAAGGTCGAGCGCAGCGTGGGCGAGCAGCAGCACCAGACCGATCTGCGCATCAGCGGGCCGTTCCGCCACGCCGAGGACTTCGGCCGCTGGCTCGAGGGGCTCGAGCGCCAGAGCGTGATCACGACGCAGCAGCGCTGGGCGCTCTACACGAACGCGATCAACCCGCACCAGAGCAACCTGGCCTTCGGCACCACGGCCTGGTGCTACCGCTCGCTGGACGTCTACCACGTGGAGGCCCGCGTGGCGGTCAACGACCGGGCGGGCAACCTGCTGGCGGCCGCCGCCAAGCGCGAGGTCGTCGAGGTGGGGGCGGACGCATCCGCCCGCTGGACCCTGGACACCCAGGAGCAGCTGGAGGCCCGTCTGTCGATGGGCAGCGGCGCCAAGTGGTTCGCCACGTACCCCTTCGGCGTGCAGTACGTGGCCAAGGGCCAGGCGGCCACGATCCAGCCGCCGCTGCGGGCGCCCAAGCACCTGCGCGAGGACGTCTACCCCTGCACGAAGGCCACGGAGAGCGGCAGCGGGGGGCGCGACATGGGCGATGCCCGGCTCGCGCCGTCGCGCATCCGCCTGCCGGGCAGCGCGGTGCTGGAGAAGCACTTCGACGAGACCTGGTACACGGACGGCTTCTTCACCGAGACGCGCAACGCCTTCACGACCAAGACGCGGGGCACGCTCGTGCCCCCGAAGGACGACCCCTACGCGCGGCCCTTCAGCCTGTCGTTCTGGTGGCGCTGCTACAGCGACGCCGAGTGGACGGCCTTCGACTGCGGGCAGGCCAAGTTCCAGAACCGCTACGCCTGCTTCGTGCAGAACGGCGACGAGGGCCCCGAGCTCGTCTTCCGGGTGTGCGGGGCCACGATGGAGCAGAAGGCGGCCGAGGTCTACGTGCCGCTGAGCCGCATCGCCTACGCGCCGGGCGAGTGGTTCCACGTGCAGCTCTCGGCCAGCGGCGAGGACGCCACCACGATGGAGATGCTCGTGGACGGCGTGGACGTGACGCGCCGTCGCCACGTGACCTACCTGGTGAACGGCGTCGGCGCCGACTCCACCACCCTGCCCGTCGAGAGCACCGCCGGCTTCCACCTGCGCGGCACGCTGCTCGTGGGCACCGAGCTGATCGAGTACGACGCCACCTCGCAGGACTCGTTCTCCGAGTGCATCCGCGGCGCCCGCGGCAGCCAGGAGGCCGCCTGGCCCCAGGGGACGCCGGTGCGCATGCTGGGCTACTCGCTGCCGATCACCCAGGACGTGATGATGGGCGGGGCGTTCCTGACCCAGCGCCTGGGCCGCATGTCGGCCGTGCGCATCGACAACGTGGACGACCAGATGACCGTGACCGCCGAGGTCAACGGGGTGGAGTTCCCCGTGCCGATCTTCGGCGTCGGCCCCGACCGCACCCAGTTCACCGCGCAGGCGGCCAACGGCGGCGACCCGGTCAAGCCGCTGTGGGGCCAGACGATCGCCGAGGGCATGGACGCCTTCGGGCCCCGCGGCCTGGCCCTGATGGGCTGCGCGAAGATCGGCAACCAGGTGGACACCGGCGGCACGGGCGGCTCGAGCACCCCGGTGGGCGGCTGGGAGATCGTCTCCTACGTGCGCACGGGCAGCTCGTTCCAGATCAACCGCTTCCAGTCCACGTTCTGGAAGGAGGCCTCGCAGCCGTACTTCCTGATGACCCACGCCTGGCTCAAGCAGGACGATGCCAACTACACCTGGCCCTGCTTCCTGATCCCCATCTCGGTGCACTCCGGCGGCAACGGCCTGCCCAACCAGGACTACCTGGACCCGTCCAAGGCCGAGGATCTGGCCAAGCTGCAGCGCTACGGCGGGGACGGCAGCGGGCGCGTGCTGCTGGGCTGCACCTCGCCCCGCGGCTCCAACGAGTGCGTGCGCTACGACAGCCTGGACCGCAAGGTGGCCGCGCCCAGCGTGCTCTTCGTCCAGGACCGGCACCTCAACGACCTGATCAACGCCTTCTTCGGGGCGAACCAGGATCTCCAGAACAGCACCTCCCCGACGCCCACGCCGACGCC
>CAZPOZ010000296.1:0-4597 GCA_964588235.1 uncultured Planctomycetales bacterium | reverse complement strand
CTACGCCCACATCACCGCTCATTGGCCCCTCGCAGACACAACTGCCGGAATCACCGGCACTGCGGCGCCCGTCGCCAGCATCGGTGGACTCCCGCCAGCTGTGCGTGGTCGTGAAGGCGCTCCTGTCGAGCCACGCGAGCTGCGTCCCGAGGTGCGCTTCGAGATCCCTGCCGTCGCCTTGCGTGCGATGGAAACCAACCGCGGCGTGCGCACGGCGGCCACCTCCGAGGCCACCCTGGCCGCGGCGCGGGCCGTCGGCCAGCGCATGGGCAAGCAGGTGATCGTCGTCCAGGACTCGCCCGGCTTCGCCACGAGCCGGCTGGGGATCGCCCTGGGGATGGAGGCCATCCGCATGGTCGAGGAGGGCGTGGCGAGCGCCGAGGACGTCGACACCGCGATGGTCCTGGGCTACGGGCACCCGATGGGCCCGCTGAAGCTGACCGACCTCGTGGGCCTGGACGTGCGCCTGGGGATCGCCGAGCACTTGAGCCGCACCCTGGACGACCGGCGCTTCGCCCCGCCCGCGCTCCTGCGGCGCCTGGTCGCGGAGGGACGGCTGGGCAAGAAGAGCGGCCGGGGCTTCTACGAGTGGCCCGCGGGGAGGTAGCCCGTGGGCGGCCCGGTCACCGACGTCCACGTCCACATCCAGCCGCGGGAGATGATCAAGCCCGCCGTGCTCGAGGCCTTCCGTCGCGGCTGCAAGGACGCCGCCGCGGCCGAGGCCTGCTTCGACGATCCGGGCGCGCTGCTGGCCTACATGGACCGCGCCGGCGTGGCGCGCATGGTGCTGATCAACTACGAGAGCCCCGACGTGATGGGCTTCACCAAGGGCACGAACGACTGGGTGCTGCGCTACTGCCGGGCGGCCCCCGAGCGCCTGCTGCCCTGCGTGGGCCTCAACCCGCGCTTCACCCCCGACCTGGGCGACGCGGCGGAGCGGCTCGTGGCCGCGGGCGCCCGCCTGTTCAAGATCCACGGCCCGCACATGCTGGTGGCGCCCAACGACTACCTGGGGGCCCACCCGCAGCTCGCCGACCTGTACCGGGTGGCCTCGGCCGCGCGCGTGCCGGTGATGTTCCACACGGGCACCAGCATCTTCCGGGGGGCGCGCATCAAGTACGGCGACCCCGTGCAGCTGGACGACGTGGGCTGCGACTTCCCCGACCTGACCGTGCTGTTGGCGCACGGCGGACGCCCGCTGTGGACGGAGGAGGCCTGGTTCCTGCTGCGGCGCTTCCCGCGCTTCCACCTCGACCTCTCCGGCATCCCGCCGGCGCGGCTGCTCGAGTGGTTCCCCCGGCTCGAGGAGATCGCCGAGCGCTGCTGCTTCGGCACCGACTGGCCCAGCCCGGGCATCCCGCCGGTCAAGGACAACCTCGACGCGCTCCGGCGACTCGCCCTGCCGGCCCCGGCCCTGGAGCAGATCCTCTCGGGCACCGCCCTGCGTCTGTTCCCCTGAGGGGCCGGGGCCGCGCCTACGATCCGTCACGCGTGCCGGCCCTCCGCGACCTCCTCTGGCCCGAGCGCTTCGCCCCGTTCGGCGCGCTCCACGGGGTCGTCGTGGCCCTCTCCGTCCTGGCGTGGGCCGCCGTGGTCGTCTCGGCGCGACGCGTGCGGGGCACGGCCGGCGAGCGTCGCTGGCGGCGCGGGGCCGCGCTGCTGGTCTGGGGCTTCAACGTGGCCTGGCAGGCGCGCCTGCTGCTGCCCGACCGCTTCGCCTGGGGTCACTCGCTGCCGCTGCACCTGTGCGACCTCGCCTGGATGGCCGCCGGGTGGTCGCTGTGGTGCGGGGGCGAGCCCTCGCTCCGCCGCCACCAGGTGCCGGTGCTGTGGGGCGTGGCGCTGTCGCTGCTGGCCTACGCCACGCCCGCGGTCACGGCGGGGCCGGGGGGGCTGCCGTTCTGGACCTTCTGGATCACGCACGCCCAGATCCTGGCCGTGGCGCTGGTCAACCTGCTGGCCTTCGGCACGCGCATCGACGGGCGCGGCCTGCGCGCGGCCCTGGGCGTGGCCGCGGCCGGGCTCGTCGCGGCCACCGGCGTGAACCTGGCCCTGGGCACGTCGTACTTCTTCACCGGCGACACGCTGCCGGAGAACCCGACTCCGCTCGACGCGCTGGGCCCCTGGCCGCTGCGCATCCTGTGGGTGGCCCTGCTCGGCGCCGCGGCGCTCGTCGTGGTGGCCGCGGTCCTGGGCGCCGCGGCGCCCAGGCGCCGGGCTCAGGAGAGGAACATCGCGTCGCCGTAGGAGTAGAAGCGGTAGCCCAGGACCACCGCGCGGCGGTAGGCCGCCAGCACGCGCTCGCGGCCGGCGAAGGCCGCCACGAGGCACAGGAGCGTCGACCGCGGCAGGTGGAAGTTCGTCAGCAGCGCGTCCACGACGCGGAAGCCGAAGCCGGGCGCGATGAACAGGTCGGTCGTGCCGGCGCCCGGCTCCGGCAGCCCGTCGGCGGAGCGCAGCGCGGCGGCCTCGAGCGTGCGCACGGTCGTCGTGCCCACGGCGACGACGCGGCCGCCGGCGGCGCGCGTGCGACGGACGGCGGCCGCCGTGAGCGTGGGCACCTCGTAGGCCTCCGCGTGCATGCGGTGGCCGTCCAGGGTCTCGGAGGTGATCGGGAGGAAGGTGCCCAGCCCCACGTGGAGCGTCACCGTGGCCACGTCGGCTCCGCCCGCGCGCAGCCGGCCGAGCAGCTCCTGCGTGAGGTGCAGGCCCGCGGTCGGGGCGGCCACGGCCCCCTCCTCGCGGGCGAAGACGGTCTGGTAGCGCTCCCGGTCGACGGCCGCGCGCGGGTCGCCCGGGGCGCGCCGGATGTAGGGCGGCAGCGGCAGCGTGCCGTGGCGCGCCATCAGGTCGGGGAAGTCGCCCCCGACGGGCGCGACCACCCAGGGGCCCTCCGCCGTGCGGCTCGAGAGGCGCACGGCCCCCGCCACCGGCTGCTCGCCGTCCGTGAGCCCGAGCACCTCGCCCTCCCGCAGCGGGCGGTTGCAGCGTGCGAGCGCCGTCCAGGCGCCCGGCGCCTCCCGCGGCGCCGGCGCGATCAACAGCAGCTCGACCGCCGCGCCCGTGCCCCGGCGCGCGAAGAGGCGCGCGGGGCGCACGCGGGTGTCGTTGAGCACGAGCAGGTCGCCGGGGCGCAGCAGCGCGGGCAGGTCGCTCACCCGCCGGTGCGCCTCGGCCCCGGTGGCGCGGTCGAGCACGAACAGGCGCGCGTCGTCGCGGCGGGCCGCCGGCTCCTGGGCGATGCGGTCCGCCGGGAGGTCGTAGTCGAAGTCGGACAGGCGCACGGCAGCACCCTACCTGCCCCGGAGCGGGTCCTCCAACGCACGCGCGGCGGCCCGGTTCACCCCGACCCCGCGCCGCGCCAGGGGCGGCGGACGGCCTGAACCCGCTCGCGGGGGGCGCGTTGGTGGGAGCGGCCCGGCCACGGGCCGCGCGCCGCGCCTCCGACCCGGCCGGCGCAGGGAGGTCCCGCCATGACCCACGTCCGACGCTCCGAGGCCGACGACCTGTTCGCCCGCTCCGGCGACTTCAACGAGCAGCTCTACCAGGCGCTGCGCAGGAGCCCCTGGTGGCTGCTCTCCGCGGCCTTCCACGTGGCGCTCGCCCTCGTGCTCTCGGCCTTCGTCACGCCCCAGGCCGAGGCCCGCGCGCGCCCGCCGATCCTCGTGAGCGCCTCCCCCGACGAGCCGCTGGAGGAGGAGCTGCCGCCGGAGCCCGAGCCCACCGAGCCGGTCGCGCCCGACGACCTCGTCGTGCCCGAGCCCGTGCTCAAGGACACGCCCGACCCGCAGAACCAGACCGACGCGGACCAGCCCTACGACGAGCCGGCCAACCCCGAGGACACGGGCATCGCCGACAGCCCCTTCGAGGGCCCGCGCGAGAACGGGCTCCTCGGCACCGGCCCGGGCGCCGGCGGCGCCTTCAAGGGGCGCGGCGGCCCGGGCGAGGGCGGCCGTCGGGGCGGGGCGGGCGAGAAGCAGCAGGACGCGGTGCTGCACGCGCTGCGCTGGCTGGCGGCGCACCAGAGCCCGGAGGGCCACTGGGAGGCGGCGGGCTTCGACGCCTGGTGCGACGGCAAGGTCAACGCCGGCGAGCGCCCCAGCGGCCCGGGCAAGGCGATGTACGACACGGGCGTCACCGGGCTGGCGCTGTGCGCCTTCCTGGGCGCCGGCTACACGAACCGCGGCGACCACGAGTTCGCGGGCGTCGTGCGCCGGGGGCTCTCCTGGCTCAAGAACGCCCAGGACCCCGAGGGCTGCTTCGGGCCGCGCGGCTCCCAGCACTTCATCTACAACCACGCCACCGCGTCGTTGGCGATGGTGGAGGCCTACGGGATGACCGAGAGCCCGGTGTTCCGGGGCGCGGCCCAGAAGGCGCTCGACTTCCTCGCGCTGGCCCGCAACCCCTACTTCGCCTGGCGCTACGGCGTCAAGCCCGGCGACAACGACACCTCCGTGACCGGCTGGATGATGATGGCGCTCAAGAGCGCGAAGCTGATCAACGACGACGCGGCCCGGCGCGGGCGCAAGGCGCCGTTGACCTTCGACGAGGACGCCTTCGACGGCATCCGCGCGTGGATCGACAAGATGACCGACCC
>CAZPOZ010000295.1:0-4603 GCA_964588235.1 uncultured Planctomycetales bacterium | reverse complement strand
CGATGCCCCCGCTGCCTCGCCCCTCGGCTCCGCCCGCGATCCGCGGCGCCCGCGTCCTGCTGGGCGCAGGCGCCCTGCTGCTCGCGCTGGCCGCCTGCGGCGACCCGGCGCCCCGGGGGGTCGTCGGGCGCTGGGGGCTGGACCTCGAGGCCACCTGGGGCGAGAGCCGCGCGCTCTGGGTCCAGCAGAAGGAGGCCGAGCTCGGGCAGGCGCGGGAGAAGCTGAAGGTGCTCGAGACGCTGCCCCCCGAGGGCCGCGCCGCGGCACGCGAGCTGGCCCTCAAGGGCGTCGCCCCCGAGCTGCACGCGCTGCTCGACGCGCTGGTGGCGGGCGACGTGGAGCGGCGCGACGCGGTCCTGAAGGAGCTGTTCGTTCGCGGGGTGGGCGCGATGCAGATCCAGTTCGAGCTGGCCGCCGACGGCACGTCCACGAACAGCCTGAGCCTGGGCAGCGAGCGTGAGGAGGGCACCGGCGTCTGGCGGGAGGCGGACGGGCGCGTGCTCGTGACCCCGAAGACGAAGAACGGCAAGCCCGTCACGGGCGGGGCCGCGGCGGAGTTCGCGCTCACGGTGCGGGGCGACGCCCTGTTGTCGAAATCCGGGGAGCGGGATCCCGTGCTCGTCTTCCGCCGCCGCTGACGCGGCTCGTCGGGGCGTCGTCAGGGCAGGCGCAGGTCCAGCGTCGGCGCCTCGGCGGGCACGTCGTGCAACGCCTTGGGGCTCGACCCGTGCTGCACGGCGACGCGGAACGGGCCCGTGGGCGCGTCCTCGAGCACGAAGGAGCCGTCGGCCCGGGACCAGGCCTCCTGCGGGAACCCCGGCTCGGCCGTGAAGGCGCGGATGCGGGCCCCGGCCAGCGGTCGCCCGGCGGCGTCGCGCACGGTGCCCCGCACGACCCGCGGGGCCTTCAGGGCGAGCGCGAGCGCCGGGGCCGCCCGGGGCAGCTCCACGGAGGCGGGGGCCGTGCGGCCTCCCGGGCCCTGGGCTTGCACGAGGTAGCGTCCGGCGGGCGCGACGAGGCAGGCCTCGCCCCGGGCGTCGGTCGTGGCCACGAGCCCGGCTGCGTCCGGGTCGTGACGGCACAGGTTGGCCACCTGCTCTTCGGGGGAGAGGCCCGGCCGCAGGTCGAGGGGGCCGTCCCGGCGCAGCACGACGAGCACGCCCTCCGCCGCGGACCCGTCGGCCGCCCGCACGCTCACGCACACGGGCACCACGGGCACGAGCCGTACCTCGGGCCCCGGCTCGCCCTCCACGGGCGCCATGCAGACGCCCAGCGCGCCCCCGGGGCCGCGCGCCTCGAACCAGGTCAGGTCGCCCTTGCGGCGCGCGCCGAGCCGGAAGCGGCCCTCGGCGTCCGTGATCGTCCGCTCGCCCGTGTTGCGCCGGACCTGCGCGCCGGGGACGGGTCGGCCGGCGGCATCCACCACGCGCGCCTCCACAGGCTGCGGCTCGTCGAGCCCGGCCGGGCGCGGCCCGAGGGTGGCCACCACCTCGCCCTCCGGCAGCGGCTTCCAGCCCAGGCGGAACTGGGGCGCTTCGCCCGGGAACAGCTCGGGGGGCAGCTGGGGGGACCACAGGGGCCGCCCCTGGCCGAGGTCGAAGGTGCGTTGCCACCAGCCCCGCTCGCCTCCGTCCACGGTCAGCGTCCAGGTCCCCTGGGCGTTGACGTCCACGTCGGCCGTGAAGCGACCCTCGGCGTCGGCCCGCCCCAGCGTCGCCCTGAGGCCCTCGTGGTTCCAGCGCAGCTCCGCGCCCGGCACGGGCGCGCCCTGCGGCGTCTGGGCGCGCCCGCTGAGCCGCAGCCGGCGCTGGGGCCTGAGCCGCAGCTCGAGCGGCGTCGCGCGCCCGGGCTCCACCTGCGCGCGCAGCGTCGTGGGAGGCCCGCCTTCCGAGGCCGCCACGACCACGGCCGGGCCGGGGGGCAGCCCGTCGAGGAGGCCCTCGGTCCCGGCCGGCACGTCCACGGCCAGACGCGGCTCTCCGTCGCGGGGCACGACGCGCACCGAGGCGGCCACCGGCGACCCGTCGGCGGCGAGCACGCGCACGGCGAGGGCGCCCTCCGGCTCGAGCACCAGGTCCACGTGCCGGCCCGGACGCGCCCGCAGGCCCTGCCGGGACGCGTGCCCCGCTGCGCGCACGCGCAGCTCCACGGGTTCTACGGGCAGGGGGCCCAGGGTGTAGCGCCCCTGCGCGTCGGCGAGCGCTGTCGCCAGCCGGCGGGCGGCCCCGGGGTCGGGACCCGGCGGCAGCGGCGTGTTCGGGGGGACGACATCGCTGGTCGTCGTGGACCAGGCCTCCAGGCGCGCCCCGGGCACGGGCCTCCCCTGATCGTCGGTCACGCGGCCGAAGACCGCGCGCCGACGGTCGGCGGCCGCACCCGGGGAGGGCGTGGCCGGGGCGGCCGCGGCCGGGGAGGGCGGGGCCTCGCCGGGCGCTGCGGGCGGCGAATCGCCGGGCCGCGGCGCCGGGGGGGCGTCGGGCGGGGCGCCTCCCTGGAGCAGGGGCGGACCCGCTCGGGCGGCGGCGGCGGGCGCGGGCTCCGGCCGCGCGCGCTCCACGGGGTCGAGCACGCCCAACGCTCCCAGGGCCAGCAGGGCGCCGGCGGCCAGCACGGCGGCCGGGACCGCGAGCGGCCACGTGCGGCCGGGCCGGCCGAGCAGCTCGGCGAGCGCGCCGGTCCAGGCGCGGCGTCCGTCGGCGTGCTCGGCGTCCAGCGCGACGCGCAGGCGCTCCAGGCCGCGCTTCACGCGCGTGCGGGCCGTCTCGACCGGCACCCCGAGGCGCGCCGCCAACGAGGAGGGGGCGAGGTCTTCGTAGTAGCGCAGCACGAGGGCTTCGCGATAGGGCTCGGGCAGGGCCAGGAGGGCGCGCGTCAGGCGGCCGATCAGCTCGGCGCGCTCCGCGGCGGCGGCGGCCGACGGGGCGGGCGCTTGGGGGGGCGCCCGGTCGAGCGCGCGCTCCCGGCGGGCGTCGCTGCGTCGGAGCCGGGCGATGCGTCGGCGCAGGACCGAGGCGAGCCAGCCCCGTTCGCGTCCGGCGTGGGACGGGCCCCCGTGGAGGGCGGCGACGTAGGTGTCCTGGACGGCGTCCTCCAGGCGGTCGTCGCCCCGGAGCAGGCTGTGCGCGAGGGCCCGCAGGAAGCCCGCGTGGGCGACCAGGGCGTCGGGAGGCAGGTGGGGGGAGGGGCTCATGCGGGGGAAGTTCCCGCGGGGGCCCCGAACGGTTCAGCGGGCGCGCGGGACCGTGGCTCCGTAGGATGTTGCCGCATGCGCGCCGCGCGCGCAACCGCGCCTGGCTCGCTCCACGAGCTCCGGATCACGCTGCTGGACACGGCGCCGCCGATCTGGCGTCGGGTCCGCGTGCGCAGCGACGCCACGCTGGGCCAGCTCCCGGAGCCGGCGCAGCGAGGCTTGGGCCCGCCGTCCCGCCCCACGTACCGGTGGGCAAGCCGTTCCGGGGCGCGGCCGACCTCGTGGAGCGCGCGGTCCCGCCGGCGGGGGCGTGGCGCTGCGAGCCTTCGCGGTGCGCCGGAAGGTCGCAGGGCAGGCGGTGATGCTGGCGGCGGAGCCAAGGTCGCCGGGCGCGCCGGCGGAGGCCGTCACCGTGAGCCGGCTGGTGCTGCCCGGCACGGGGGCGGAGGCGGAGGCCTACGCCGTGGGGTGTCGACGCGGTGCGTGTGCCGGCGGACGCCTCGCGTGCGATGCGATGTGCATGGGCCCGATCAAGGCAGCCAGCGCGCCAAGCCCGCCAGCTCTTCGGCCGTGGCCTTTCGGAGGAATCGAAGGAGGCGATGGCGCAGCTCCGAGAACTTGGCCTGACCGGCGAGGAGGATGCCGGGGTGGAAGCGCCGCCATCCGGGTGTACTCCTCTGACAGCGGCATGAAGTCCTTGGCATTGTGCGAGAAGACGACGCGTCCCTGCGAGGCCGCGAAAGCCAGCACGTCGGGGTCGTCCGCACGCGACATGCCCACCTCGAGGACGTGCTTCGCGTCGTACCCGGCGTCGCGCAGGCTGGGAGCCAGGAGGATCCGCGTGTCCTCGTCGAGGAGGAGCCGGATCTGGGCCATGGAGCGCTACGCCCGCGAGAGCCGCTGCAGCGCTCGTTCGTTGGCGCGGATGCTCCGGTCGATCTCGCGCTTGTGGTCGTAGTAGTAGGCGATAGCCCCGTAAACCTGGGCCAGGGTGAGGTGGTGCCACTCCCGGACCAGCTCCTCCGGTGTCATGCCGTGGCGCAGCACGTAGATCACGACCGATCGGACGGGGAATCGCGTCCCACGGATGACGGGGTCGCCGCCGCACACGCCGGGCCGGCGCTCAACGTGCGGGCTGCAGAGCTTCTGGCCTGCGGTCATGTGCTCATGTTACCCTCCGGCGCACGCGACGCCTGCGCGGAGCACGCGCGGCGCGACGTCGGTCGGCCCGGGTCGCCAGATCAAGTGCTGCCGCGCCGTAGCCGTCCACGGAAGCCGCTTCGCAGACTACCAGCCGAAGTGCGCGCGGCGCTCGCCCCTTCAGAGCCATTTCCAGCCCTCCGAGCGTGCCGTCCCGGGGACTCATGATCCCTTGGTCCCTGGTTCGAATCCAGGCGGGGCCGCTCCAGGGTG
>CAZPOZ010000294.1:0-4605 GCA_964588235.1 uncultured Planctomycetales bacterium | reverse complement strand
CGACTAACTTGGTGGCGTTGGGCCTGAGCGCCCGGCTCCAGCGCGCCGCACGTGCCTCGAATCGCCCAGCTCGGTGGCTTCGGGGCTGAAACCAGGCCCCGCGCCGCCGGTACGCCTCGACGTGCGCGCCACGCCCTCCCTGCCTGGCCTGATGCTCGCCCTGCTGCTGCTCGCCCTGGCCTTCGGCCTGGTCGAGCGCCGCGCCCGGGGCGGCCCCTGGTTCGCCGCCCTGCGCCGGCCGGGCCGGGGGACCGACCTGCTCTGGTGGCTCACCGGCCCGTTCCTGACGGGCACGCTGACGCGCCTGTTGGTCGCGTTCGCCCTCGTGCTGGCGGTGCTGCTCACCGGCGGCTCCCTCGCCGCCTGGGCGCAGGGGCTGGCCGCCGGGGGCTTCCCCGACCCGAGCCCGTTCGGCATCGGCGCCTGGCTGCGCGCGCGCCCCTTCGCGGTGCAGCTGCTGCTCGGCCTGCTGGCGTCCGACCTGCTGGGCTACGCCACGCACCGCGCCTTCCACCGGCGCCGGCTCTGGCGCTTCCACGCGGTCCATCACTCCTCCGTCCGGCTCGACTGGCTGGCCGCGGCCCGCGTCCACCCGGTCAACGAGATCCTCACGCGCCCGGTCCAGACGCTGCCCCTGTTGCTGCTGGGCTTCTCCCCCGGGGTGTTCGCCGTCGTCGCCCCGCTCCTGACGCTCTACGCCGTGCTGCTGCACGCCGACCTGCGGTGGAGCTACGGCCCGCTGCGCTACGTGATCGCCAGCCCCGCCTTCCACCGCTGGCACCACGGCGCGGGCGCGGAGGCGCGTGACGTCAACTTCGCCGGCTTCTTCCCGGTCATCGACCTGCTGTTCGGCACCTACCACCTGCCGCCCGGGCGCCTGCCCGAGCGCCTGGGGGTGGACGGCCCGCCGGTCCCGGAGGGCTGGTGGGCGCAGCTGGTCTGGCCGTTTCGGCGCGTCAGACGTGCAGGTCCTTCCGGCTGAAGGCGCGCGTGGCCAGCAGCAGCAGCGCCGCCACCGTGGCCGCCGTCAGCAGCAGCGAGGCCGCCGGCAGGCGCTCCTCCCAGCCCTCGGACAGCCCCTGGCCGAGCTTGCCCGTGACCTCGCGCAGCCGCTCGGGCGCCCAGGTGAACAGGCGACGCAGCGTGTCCTGGTCGAGCGCCAGCACCAGGTCGGACAAGCGCAGGGCCGCGAAGGCCAGGAAGGCGCTGCTGAGCGCGCCCACGACGTTCGTGACCACGCACGAGAGCAGCAGGCCCAGGGCCAGCGTGCCCAGGAGCGCACCGCCCTGGGCCAGCGCGGTGGCCGCCAGGTGCCCGCGCATGACCTCGGCCGTGGCGTGCACGCTCACGATCGGCTCGCCGCCGAAGCCCTCGGCCCGGAGCGTGACGTCGCCGAAGCCCTGCGTGGCGGCCACGCGCAGCAGCGCGGTGGCCAGCACCGCCGCGCCCAGCGTCGCCGCCGCCGCGCTCAGCGCCAGGGCCTTGGCCAGCACCCAGTCGGAGCGGCGGTAGGCGTGCGGCAGGATCATCTTCAGCGTGCCCTGGCTGGCCTCGCCGGCGATCGACGTGGCGCCGAGCACCAGCACGAAGATCTGCGCCGTGGCGAAGCCCGCGCCCAGCATGCCGGCCGCGGCCGACCAGCCCGTCTCCGCGGGCAGCGGCTCGTGGGTCAGCCCCGAGAGCAGGGTCAGCCCGACGCAGGCCGGCAGGCCCAGGCGCAGCAGGCGCGCGCGCCGGAGCTTGCTCGCCTCGATGCGCGCCAGCGTGAGCACGCGCCGGACGGCCCCGGGGTCGAGCAGCAGCACGATCGCGACGAGCGCCCAGGGCAGCAGGTCGCCGCGCCAGGCGGGGCCTCCGGCCGCCAGCCGGGACGCCGCCTCCCGCCAGGCGAGGGCCGCGAGGCCCGTGGCCAGGGCCAGGGCCGCCGTGCCCGCCACGGCGGGACCGCGGGGCCGGAACGCGAGGAACGGCCAGGTGATCCAGGCCCCCAGGACGGCCACGCCGGCGCCCAGCTCCCGCGCCCCCGCGCCGGGCAGGCAGGCGCCGACGACCCGCTCGGCCACCAGCACGAGCAGCAGCGCCGCCTGCGCCCAGGCGAGCGGCAGCACGCGGGGACCCCGCGCGCTCATCCCATCACCCCGTCGGTCTTGTCGAGGAAGTAGCGCTCCAGGCTCTCGCGCAGCGGGACGAGGCTCAGGGCCGGGGTGCCGGCGGCGAGCAGCACCGCGTGGAGCCGCGGCGCCAGCGCCTCGCCGCCGACCACGTGGAGCGTGCCGTCGGGCGCGCGCGAGGGCCGGGCCTCCGGCAGGTGGGCGGCGAGCGCCGCCAGCGCGCGGGCGTCGTCGGCCGTGCCCACGCGGAAGCCCGAGACCGCGTCCGAGAGCAGGTCGGCGATACGGCCTTCGGCCACCATGCGGCCGCGGTGGACGATCCCCACCTGCTCGCACAGCGCCTGCACGTCGTGCAGCTGGTGGCTCGAGAGCACGAAGGTGACGCCGCGCTCCACACGTTCCCGGCGCACGAGGTCGCGCATCTCGAGCATCGCGGCCGGGTCCAGCCCGTTGAGCGGCTCGTCGAGCACCACGAGGTCGGGGCGGCCTACGAGCGCCTGGGCGATGCCCAGGCGCTGGCGCATGCCCAGGCTGTAGCCGCCCACGGCCCGGTCCGCGGCGTGGGCCAGGCCGACGGCCTCCAGCAGCCGCGGCACGTCGGAACGGTCGGCCCGCGTCAGGCGCGCGAAGACCTCGAGGTTCTGACGGCCCGTGAGCGCGGGGTAGAAGGCCGGCACCTCCACCAGGGTGCGCAGCCCCCGCGCGGCGGCGAGCCGGTCGGAGGCCAGGTCGCGACCGTGCAGCCGCACGCTGCCCGAGGTGGGCGCCACCAGGCCGGCGACGATGCGGATCAGCGTCGTCTTGCCGGCCCCGTTGGGCCCGAGGAAGCCGTACACCGCGCCGCGCTCGATCGTCAGGTCGATGCCCGCCAGCGCCTGGACGGCGCCGTAGCGCTTGGTCAGGCCGCGGACCTCGAGCACCGCCTCCGGCACGGACGCGCTACCGGCCGGGGCTCGGGGCGGCGGGGCCTGCGCCCGGGGCGGGCGGGCGCGCGGGCGCCCACAGGTCCTCGACGAAGGAGTCGATCTCCTGGGCCACGGCCGTGCCCATGTAGGTCATCTCGTCCACGCGCGTGCGCGTGTCCTTGACGTAGCGCGCGTCCTTGACGGCGGCCAGGTTGATCTTCACGTTGTAGGCCGCGACCTTCAGCGCGGCGCGGCAGAGCTCGGCGCCGGCGGCGCCGTCGCTGGCGGCGTTGCGGTTGCCCACCTGGACGGCGGCCTTGGCGTTGCCGATCACCTCGAGGCAGCGCTCCATGACCTTGAGCGGCGGCTCGATGGCGCCCTTGAGGGCCGCCTCGACGGCCGCGTCGCGCGCGGCCTGCTCGGCGGGCGTGGCGCGGGGCAGCTTGTAGGCGGTGCTCACCGCGTCGTAGGAGCGGGCGTCCTCGGCCGCGAGGTCGAGCAGGGCCGAGCGCGCCTCCTCGCAGGCGTCGGAGACCGCGGCCATCAGGCGCTCGTGCTGCGCGTACTTGGGGCGGCCCAGCGTGAGCTGGCACAGCATGCGCACCAGGGCGGCGCCCAGCGCGGCGGTGACGGCGGCCCCCGTCCCGCCGCCCGGGGTCGGGCTGGCGCTGGCCAGCGCCTGGGTGAAGGCCTCGACGCTGGGCGTGCGGTACTCGGTCTCGGCCATGGCGGGCTCCCGGGGCGCGGGGGCATTGTTCCCGGGGGCCGGCTGCCGGGCACCGCCCTTTTCGACCGCTCCCGCTGCAAGGGCTCCTTGGGGGCTCCTCCGGGGCTCCTCGGGGTCGGCGTGGGGCGACCGCCCCTAGCGCGGACCTCAGCAGCCGCCCGAGCGGGAGCTCCAGACCCACCAGACGAGCGCGGCCAGGGCGGCGATCCCGAGGAGTTGCATGAGCCTCCGCATGCGGCCGAGGCTAGCCGGCGGGGAGGGACCCGCCAGCCCCGGGCGGGAGGCTGGGCGGGCGAGCGGGCGGGACGGGGGCAGTTACTTGCCCGAGGCGCGCTCGCGTTCCAGGCGCCCCTGGAGGTCGATCAGCAGGGTGCTGGCCTCGTCGAAGGCCTCGCCCACGCGCACCGGGGAGCGGCAGATGCTCTCGACCTCGGAGACGGCCTCGGCCAGCCGGTCGGCCTTGGCCAGGCGCTTGGCGGACTCCAGGCGCTTCTCCTGGTCGGCCATGTCGGCCTGGACGCGCTTCCAGCGCTCGGGGAACTTCTGGATCGCCTCCTTGAGCGCCTTCGCCAGCCGGGTGGGGCTGGCCAGCACGGGGATGCGCGCCACGACCTGGGCGTCGGCGTCCAGCGCCACCAGCCCCGGCTTGCCGTCCGCGCCCAGCAGCGTGAGCAGGCGCGCGTCGCTGGCGGCCATGTCGATCTGGACGCAGCGGAAGAGGCGGCCCCAGCGGGCGGCGGTCTCGTCGTCCAGGGCCTTGGCGCACATGTCCTTCACGGCCTCGCCGTGGACGGCGTGCTCGTGGGGCCAGTGGAAGTAGACCAGCGTCGGGCGCTTGTCGCCGTCGGACTGCGCCTCGTCC
>CAZPOZ010000293.1:0-4615 GCA_964588235.1 uncultured Planctomycetales bacterium | reverse complement strand
GACGACCTGCTCGAGCATCTCTCGGTGGAGTGCCTGCTCGACCTGGAGGTGGCCGGCGGGATCGAGTGGCCTCGCGGAGATCCCGTCCCGCGGCTCGAGCCGCAGGGGGCGACGTTGGGCGACCTGCTCGCCGCGGTGGCGGCCAGCCTCTCGCCGCAGCACCGCTTCGAGGTCTATCCACGGCGCCTGCGCCTGACCGACGGACGGCAACCGCCGCGGGCGGTCGTGGAGATCTTCGACGTGTCCGATCTCCAGAGTCCCCCGCCCACGCCGCGCTGAGGCCCGCGGGGCGCGACCGCCGGGCGGTCCGGCCGCTCTCACCGCCTCGGCGCTCGGCGCGACGCGGACGGCCGGGGCCGGCCTCGGCTTCAGCCCCCCGCGGGCTCTCCCCCGCCGGGCGTGGCCGGGGGGGCGTCGATCCGCAGGTCCGGCAGCGCGTCGGTCAACGCTGCGGCCGGGTCCGGGCCCCCGACGTCGAGCCGGCGCGCGAACGGGAGCTGGTCGCCAAGGCCGTGGGCGCGCAGGCTCCAGCGGCCGGGCGGGAACGCGTCGAAGGTGTAGGCGCCGTCCTCGCTCAGGTCGGCCTGGAGGCCGCAACCCTCGATCCAGACCGCGTGGAGCTGCACGCCCAGGCCCAGCAGGCAGCGCCCAGACCGGGGGGGCCTCGACTCCAGCGCCAGACGCAGCGTGCGGCCGTCGGCCCGCAGGTCGCGACCGACGGCCAGGCGAGGCGGCGCGCCGCCGGTGCGCACCAGCACCCCCAAGGGCAGGTCCTCGGGCAGGCCCTCCAGGGTCAGCTCGCCCGAGCCCGGCAGCGAGGCCCCCGCCAGCGGGGACCCCTCCGCCTCGCTCCACAGGGTCAGGCTGGGACCCGGCCGCCGGACGTCGCGGTCGGGTTCGTCGCCCGGGCCGAGCCCCGTGACCACCACGGTGAGCCGCCCGCGCGCCGGCGCCAGCTGCAGACGGACCCGGTCCACGCCGGCCGGCACCTCCAGGCGGCCCCGCTCGGCTCCCGCCTCGGCCAGCAGCCGCACGCGCCCGGGCGCCGGGCGCCGCAGCAGCGCCCGCCCGTCCTCCCCCAACCCCAGGGCCCCCGTCGGCGCGCGCTCGGGCTCGTCGAGCGGGTAGGCCGAGAGTCGCACGTCGGCGGCCGGCTCGCCGTCGGCCCGCCGGACCTCCACGCTCAGCAGGCTCGGGGGCTCGAGCCGGAGCAACGTGTCGGCCGGGCGCCAGCCGGCCCGGCGCACGCTGCGCGCCGTGGGCCGCTCGTGGTCGACGTGCACGACGAGCAGGCAGGACGCTCGGGGGTCCAGGCCCTCGAGCCGCACCCGCCCCTCGGCGTCGCCCAGGGCCCGGGCCAGGGACCAGCGACCGGGCTCGTGGAACAGCTCGGCGCGCGGGAACCGCGACGGCCGGCCGTCGGCCTCCTCGACGCGCAGCGTGACGGCCACGCGTCGGACGAGGCGCAGCACGACGTCGGTCGCCCCGGCGGCCGCGGGCGTCTCCTCCGAAGGCGCGAACCCGTGCTCCGCGCGCACGTAGAGCGTGGTGGCCCGCCGCGGCAGCCCCTCGAAGCGGAACCCGCCGTCGGCCCCGGAGCGGGTCGCCGCCCAGGCCTGCTGACGCCAGACCTCGGGGCCGGTCTCCGCCTCCGCCTCGTCGCCGAGCCAGGCCTCCACCGGCTGGTCCGGGAGCGGCTCGCCGGCGGGCCCGAGCACGCGGCCCGAGAGCGGCAGCCCCTGCGCGAGACGCACGGTGAGCGCGCCCGTGCCCGGGGCCACGGGGCCCAGGCGCGTGCGCGCGCCGGCGGAGCCCGGAGCGGGCGTGATCTCGAGCCAGACCGGGCGGTGGAGCCCTTCGAGCACGGCCACGCCGCCCAGGACGCGCACGCCGGGAGCGAACGAGAGCAGACCGGCGGCCAGACCCTCCTCTGCCTCGCGCAGCTCGAAGCGCACGTGGCCGTCCGCCAGCGGGCGCCCGTCGGGCTCCTCCACGCGCACGCGCAGCGGCACGGGGGCCTGGGCCTCCAGGCGCACGCGCAGGTCGAGCCGGTCGGGCTCCAGGGTCGCGCGCGCCAGCACGGGGCGCGGCCCCTCCGCTCCCGCGCCGGGCCCGTCCAGCGCCCCCTCCACGACCGTCAGGTCGTACTGGTCGTGGGGCAGGTCCGTGTGACGGAACTCCGTGCCGCAGTCGCTGGCGAAGCGGTAGCCGCTGCGTCGCCCCACGAACTCGAGCCGGAAGAGGCGTCCGGCCGCCGGGGTCCCGTCGGCCCAGACGAGATGGCCCCCGACGGCGCAGGCCCGACGCACGCGGAGGGTGACCTGCGTGACCTTCCCCGCCGCGATCGTGATCGGCTGCGGCTCCTCCCGTGACACGATCGCCGGTCCTCCGAGCCGGAGCCCGAGCGGCCCGGCGGGCAGCCCCCCCACCCGCAGGCTTCCGTCGGCGCCGGTCTCGCCCAGCAGCCGCCCGCTCACGCTCACGAGCCCCACGCCCGAGACGGGACGCCCGGTCTCCTCCTCCACGACCGTGGCCTCGAGTCCGCCTTCGCCGGGCAGCCGCACGACCACGGGGCCCGCCACCGCGTTCACCACGCCGAGGAACGCTTCCGTCTGATCCCGCGGTCCCTCCTGCGGGCGGTGGGCGGGCGCCTCCCAGGAGCCGGAGAGGTCCACGTGGGCCTCGCCCAGGCCGGGGGCACGGGCCCACACGTCGAACCAGTGCGGGGCCGGGCGGCGCGGGATGCCCTCGAGGCGGAAGCGCCCGTCGGCCGCCGACCGCACCGGCTCGAAGAGCGGGTGGCCCGGACGCACGCTGGCGACGTCGTGCGACAGCCAGACCTCGGCGCCGGCGGCCGGCGCGCCGTCGGGGCCGAGCACCCGCCCCTCGACGACGGCACCGGGGGCCACGTGCAGGCGCAGCTCGGCCGCGCCGCCCGCCGGCACCCGGGCCAGCACGCCCACCTCGTCGCGGTCGCCGTCGGTCGTGGCCCACACGCCGCCGCGGGCGCTCACCCGGTAGGCGCCCGCGGGCACGTCGAGGAAGCGGAAGCGCCCCTCGGCGTCGGTCGTCGCGGGCGGGTCGGACCGCGCGTGCCCGCTGACCACGTGGAGCGCGGCCACGGGACGGCCCTCGGGGTCGAGCACCTGGCCGTGGATCGACCCGTGGGGCTCCAGGCGCAGCCGCACGTTCGTCACGCCGTCGGGCAGCGCCGCGCCGTCGGGCTGGAACCCCGGAGCCTCCGCGCTCACCCACCGCGACCCGCGGGCGGGCGCCCTCAGGCGCGCGCGGCCCTGGGCGTCGGTCTCCCGCCGCTCACGCACGCTGGCCTCGGCGGGCGCGGGGGCCGGCGGCGCGACGTGCAGGGCCACGGGCACGCCCGCCAGCGCCGCCCCCGTGGTGGCGTGCGTCACCTCGACCTCGAGCTCGACCTCGAGCCCGGCCTCGAGCCCGACGTCGGACGAGGCCTGCGGCGGCGGCGGGCGGCCCTGGAGCGCGGGGGCCGACGCGCGTCCCCCGGCCGGCACGGCGTCGGGGCCGGCGGCGGCGGGCGCGCGCTCCACGGGGTCGGCCGAGCGGGGCTCCAGACCCCGGACTCCGATCGCCGCCAGGAGGAGGGCCAGGGCGGTGGCGAGCAGAGGGAACACCCACCGACGCACGACCGGCCCTCCCGCGGGCGCCCCCGCTGCGGAGCGCGGGAGCGGAAGGTACTGCGGTCCTCGGGGCGCGCCACCCGGAAGCGGTCGGACCCGCGTCCAGGGGCGATCAGCGCCCGTCCACCGCGGTTTCGGCCCCCGGCGAGCAGCGGGGGCGGCAACCGCCGGGGCGGCGGGGTAGAACCGTGCGGCGCCCGCGCCCCGCGCCGGCGCCCTCCCGGGAGCCGAGGTGAGCGAGACCGCCGACCGCCAGCGCTGGGCCCGCGTGGGCGAGCTCTTCGGGCAGGCCTGGGCGCTGCCCCTGGAGCAGCGCGAGGCGTTCCTGGCCCAGGCCTGCGGCGGCGACGAGGCGCTGCGGGCGGAGGTGGCCTCGCTGGTCTCGGCCGAGGCCCAGGCCGCGCTGCACGACGCCCTGGCCCCCCCCACCGACGACGACGTGGCGCGTTGGCTCGACGCGCCGGCGCACGACGACCTGGTGGGCCGGCAGCTGGGCTCGACGACGCTCACGCGCCGGATCGCGGCGGGCGGCATGGGCGTGGTCTACGAGGGCGTCCAGGACCCCCCCGGACGCAAGGTCGCGGTGAAGCTGCTGCGCGCGGCGCTGGCCGGCGAGGCGGGCCGGCTGCGCTTCCAGCACGAGGCGCGGCTGCTGGCCAACCTGCGCCACCCGGGCATCGCCCAGGTGTTCGAGGCCGGCACGCACGTCGAGCCCGGCGGCGAGCAGCTGCCCTACTTCGTGATGGAGTACGTGCCCGAGGCGCGCACGATCCTGGAGCACGTGCGCGGGGGCGGGCTGGCCGTGCCCGCGATCCTGCGTCTCTTCGTGCGCGTGTGCGAGGCGGTGCACGTGGGCCACGCCAAGGGCGTGATCCACCGCGACCTCAAGCCGGGCAACCTGCTGGTGGACGGCGACGGCAACCCGAAGGTGATCGACTTCGGCATCGCCCGCAGCCTGGTGG
>CAZPOZ010000292.1:0-4623 GCA_964588235.1 uncultured Planctomycetales bacterium | reverse complement strand
TGGGGGATGGCGGCGCAGTTCAGGGCGACGAAGGGGCCGCGCGCGCGCTCGTCCAGGTGCTCGTGCAGCCAGCGGGCCAGCACCTCCTTGCCGGTGCCGCTCTCGCCCGTGATCAGCACGGGCAGGCTGCGCCCCTGGAAGGCCTTGAGGATGCGCTGGGCCTCCGAGCGCACCCGGCGCATGGCCGGCGACACCCAGCCCAGCCGCCGCTCCTCGTCGTCGGCCCGGCGGGCGAGGCTGGCCTCCAGCGCGCGCGTGCGCCGCTCCGCCGCCTCCACGCGCTCGTCCTCCTCCAGTCGTCGCGCCACCAGCGCCGCCAGCAGGCGCAGGTAGGCGAGGTCCTCGGGCAGGAAGGGGATGGGCAGGTGGCCGCGATCGACGTAGAGCACGCCCACGACGCGCGCCTGCACGCGCAGCGGCAGGGCGCACAGGGCGCGGATGCGGGCCAGGCTGACGCTGACCGTGGGGATCTCCACGGGCGCGTCGCCGGTGACGACGTCGCGTCCCTCGGCCAGCACCGTCTCGAGCACGCGGCGCGAGAGCGCGCGGCGCGGGTCGCCGTCGGGCAGGTTGCGGGCCGCCACGACGCGCAGGGTCTGGCCGTCGGGCTCGAGGCGCGCCGCGACGCCGCGTTCGGCGCCCACGAGCCCAAAGGCGGCGTCCAGCGCGTGCCCGAGCAGCGCGTCGCCCGAGGGCCCGGCGTCGATGCGCACGAGCAGGTCGGCCAGCGACTGGAGCCGGGCGGCGGCGCTCCCCGGCCGCGGCGTGAGATCCTGGAAGGGCAGCTCGGAGGCGCGCTCCGCGGGCAGGGAGGCCACGCTCAGGCGCGGGCCGCCGGCCTCGGGGAGCAGCTCGAGCAGGGCCTCGCCCACGCCCAGCCGCTGGCCCGCCGCCACGGGTTGCGCCGCGGCGCCGGGCACGCCGCGGGGCGTGAAGCTCCAGCCGGCGGGCCCTCGGGCGAGGGTGCCGCCGGCGCCGGCCGCGCCCAGCACGCCCAGCTCGTCCAGGCGCAGGCCATCGCCGGGCTGGTCGCCGATCTCGAGCCGGTCGCCCACGAGGTCGAGCTCGAGCAGGGGCGTGTCCCCGCGGTGAATCCTCAGCGTCGGCATCCCGGAAGCGTAGCGAGCCGGCCCACGCTCCACCAGCGCCGCGGTGCCGGGATGGCGTCCTGGCTCGCGCCCCTGCGCGCGGGCGGCGAGGCGCTCAGCGGGCGGGAACGACGGGCACGGGGCCCGCCGGCGGGCTGGCGTAGGCGGTGCCGGCGGGCGCCTCAGGGGACGCGGGCCCGCCCGCAGGCTCCACAGGGTCGGCAGCGGCGGCGCCGGGTGCCCCTGGGCTGGGGCCCGCAGGGTTGGGAGCAACGGGGTTGGGGGCAGGCGCGTCGGGCGCCGTCGGCGGCGCGGGGAGCGAGCCGGAGGCCGCGGGCAGCGGCAGCGGCGCCGGCCGGGCCGGCACCCCGCAGCGGCAGGACGGCTCGAGCGCGCCCTGCCAACCGCCGCCCAACGCGCGGTAGAGGCGGATGACGGCCAGGACCTCGTCGCGGCGCGCCTCGGCCAGCTGCAGCTCGGCGGGCAGCAGCTCGCGCTGGCTGTCGAGCACCTCGATGTAGGAGGCCAG
This sequence comes from uncultured Planctomycetales bacterium, assembly GCA_964588235.1. GTDB lineage: Bacteria > Planctomycetota > PLA2 > PLA2 > JAEUHO01 > CAZPOZ01. Next base: position 3,006 of record CAZPOZ010000292.1, on the reverse strand, counting down.
CCCCCCCTCGAAGCGCGTGAAGGCCATCTTGAGCGCCTCGTCGCGCGCGGCCACCAGCCGCTCCAGCTGCTGGCGGATCTCGGCCGAGCGGCGCAGCGCGACCAGGGCGTCGGCCACGTCGCGGAAGGCCGACCGCGCCGCCTGCAGCCACGACTGGCGCGCCTGCTCGAGCCGGGCCCAGGCCGCGCGCTCGTTGGCGCACAGCCGCCCGCCGCTGACCAGCGGCAGGAGCAGCTCGCCGCCCAGCGAGCCGGTCAGCGCGTCGCCGGTGAGCAGGTCGGAGAGGTCGCGGCTCTGCAGGCCCAGCAACGCCGTGAGCGAGATGCGCGGCAGGCGCTCGGCCTTGGCCACGCCCACGCGCGACGTGGCGGCCTTGAGACGCTCCTCGGCCTCGCGCACGTCGGGCCGGCGTTCGAGCAGCGCGCTGGGGATGCCGGGGGGCACGGGGGGCGGCACGAGGCCCGCGCCCAGCGCCGCCCCGCGCTCGATGGGACCGGGATTGCGGCCGGCGAGCAGCGAGAGCGCGTGCTCCTGCAACGCGATCGCCTGCTCCAGACGCGGCACGTCGGCCTCGGACTGCGCCAGGTCGCCGGCGGCGCGGGCCACCTCGAGCCGGCTCGAGAGGCCGCCGCCCAGGCGCTTCTCGAAGAGGTCGAAGGTGCTGCGGCGCGTGGCCACGGTGCGGCGCGTGATCTCGAGCAGCAGGTCGGCGGTGCGCAGGCGGACGTAGCCCTCGGCGGCCTGGGCCACGAGCGCCACCGCCACGGCCCGCCGGCCCTGCTCGCTGGCCACGACCTCGGCGATCGCCGCGGCCTCGCCGTGGCGGATGCGGCCCCACAGATCCAGCTCCCAGGAGGCGCCGATGGAGGCGGCGTAGGTGCTCGTCGTGCGCGTGCCCGCGGGCATGAGCTCGAGGGAGGCTCGGTCGCGCGAGGCGCCCAGGGTGCCCGTCACCTGCGGCATCCGGTCGGCGTGGGTCAGGCCCACCAGCGCGCGGGCCTCCTGGACGCGGGCTGCGGCCAGGGCGAGGTCGTGGTTGTTCGAGACGGTGTCGCGCAGCAGGGCCTGGAGCGCGGGGTCGCGGAACACCTCCCACCAGGGGAGGTCGGCCGCGGCGGCCACGCCGGCGACGCCCCCCGCGTCCCCGCCCGGCGGGGCGCGGTGCTCGGCGGGCACGTCCAGCGGCGGGCGCGCGTAGGGGACCGTGGTGCGGCAGCCCACCAGGCCCGCCAGGCACAGGGTCAGCAGCCAGCGGGGTCCGTTGCGCGCCATGCGAGGCCTCCGGGCGAGGGGCTCGCCGACCCGGCCACCGGCCCGGGATCGACCTGCCCCGGGTCAAGATGCACCGGCCGGCAGGGGGAACCTCGGTCTGCTCCACCCGCCCGGCACCGCTCGTAGGGGGAGGCTCCCGCGGAGCGCGAGGCGATTCGCCGGCCCCGGTGGCGAAGGGGGTGCGACTCTGTGTCAGACACCGTTCAGCGCCCATGCGGCGTGCTCGCGCACCAGCGGCGAAGGATCGAGGGCCGCAGCCTCGGCCAAAGCCGGCACGGCGGCCGTCGCCCCCACGTTGCGTGCCACGATGGCCACGTTGCGCAGCAGCGCGGCCCGCCCCGGACGCAGCAGGGGCGTGCCCGCGAAGCGCCGCTCGAAGGCCTCGTCGTCCCGCAGGCCCAGGGTGGCCGCCAGGTCCAGGCGCGGCCCGACGCCGTGGGCCGCCGACAGTTCCGGCCAGGGCTCCGGCCCCCCCGCCGCGTTGAACGGGCAGACCTCCTGGCAGACGTCGCAGCCGAAGACCCAGGGGCCCAGGAGCGGCCGCAGCTCGACCGGGATCGCCCCCCGGTGCTCGATCGTGAGCGCCGACAGGCAGCGGCGCGCGTCGAGCACGTAGGGCGCCGCGAACGCGCCCGTCGGGCAGGCGGGCAGGCAGCGCCGACAGGCCCCGCAGCCCGACCCCGCCGGCCCTGCGGCCGACCCTTCGACGGGCCAGGGCCCCGCCGATGCCAGCTCGCGGTCGAGCAGCACCTCGCCCAACAGCACGAAGGAACCCACGCCCGGCCGGATCAGGCAGGTGTTCTTCCCCACGAACCCAAGCCCGGAGCGCGCCGCGGCGGCCCGCTCCAGCAGGGGCGAGTGGTCGCAGGCCACGGCGAAGCGGCCGCGGCCCAGCGCGCCCACGAGGGCCTCGCCCAGGCGCTCGAGCCGGGGCAGCAGCACGTCGTGGTAGTCGCGGCCCCAGGCGTAGCGCGCCACGCGCCCGTAGCGGCCCTCGGCCTCGAACGCCGGCGCCGCGGAGGGGTAGGGCGCCGCGACGCAGACGACGCTGCGCACCGCGGCGAGCAGCGTGCTCGGGTCGGCGCGCTGCGCCGGGTCGCGCGTCATCCAGCCGAGGCCCCCCGCGTGCCCGGCCCGGCACCAGGCGTCGAGGGCCGCCAGCGCTTCACGCAGAGGCTCGCCCGTGGTGACGCCCACGAGCGAGAAGCCCAGGCCGGCGGCCAGCCGAGCGACGTCCACGCGGGCCCCGCCTCCGTCGCGGCGCCCGGCCGCTCAGCCCTTCTTGGGCTTGAGCCCCCGGCCCGCGAGCATCTTCGCCACGCGCGCCTTGCGCTCGGCGGGGGTCATGCGGGCCCACGAGGCCTTGATGGCCGCCTTGAGCTTGGGGTTGTTCCGGCCCGGGCCGCGCTGGGCCGGACGGCCCCCGCGCCCCTTGACGGCCGCCGCCACGCTCCCGGCCCGCGACGACAGCGACGCCTCGAGGCTGCCGATCAGCGAGCTGATCGACCGCACGAGGCTCTCGACGGCGGTCGTGATGTGCTGCACATGATTGCGCGGACGCGCCATGAGACGGGCTCCAAGAAGGAGAGTGACAAGGTGGATTGAGACTACGGGGAACGTGGTTGCGAGCGCGAATCAATCACGACCGTGAGGAGCGGGGCCGCGCGCCGCGGCGCCCAGTGTGGCGAGTCCGAAGTTCCCTTGCCTTCGGCCGTTCGGCGCGTTGGGCTGGGC
>CAZPOZ010000291.1:0-4623 GCA_964588235.1 uncultured Planctomycetales bacterium | reverse complement strand
CACGCCAAGGGGCACTCGGTCGGTCGAGAGCAGGCCCCGGAGCTCCTGTCGGCTCATTCCATGCAGCAACTGCCCTTGGAGCGCGGCCCCCCAGCGGCCCGGGAGGTGAAGAACCTCAAGACGAATCCGATCGGCGAGGTCTCGGACCTCACAGGTGCCGGACACGTCGTCGCCCTGCCACGGAGCGCGCGGCCTCTCGTCCAAGCGGAACCTGAGCTCGATCCGGGTTCGCCGGTCCCGCCTGCGCTTCAGGACTCGCCCGACGCGCCAGACCGCAGCGGTGACTCCCAGCCCCCTGGTCCAGACCTCGGGACTCCCCTGCCCGTCCCACGGCAATCGTGAGAGCACTTCGTCCAACAGATCATCGGAGTCCAAGCCGAGCCGTCGCGCCACGCGCGCTGCGGCACGGCTCGTCTCTTGGAGGCCATGCGCCGCCAGGGACCTGCCGGCAGCCTCCCCTGTCACGCACCGTGTGGTGGGGACCGAACCGCGGCAGCGCTGCATCACATGTTCCACAGAGGCCATCCTGCCCTCCCAATACGAGAACCCGCCCACGCTTCGAGAGGACAGAGTAGAGGTCGCATGAGGGCTCGTCAACGCCACCTTCCCGGCCCCCATGTCCAGGAGCGGGGGTCTCCATGCAGCGTTCGCGAGCGTGACCGGGCCGAGGAGGTCCAAGAGCACGCGGCCCCGCGTCCGGTGGCCGGCACCGCCCGATCCATCCCCGCAGCGGACTGCCGGCATGACGCGCCGCGAGGCGCAGCGCGGGGCCGCTGACGTCGGAGGTCCCCCGCTGGAGGGGGAGGCGGCGGACCGGGAACGCCCGCGCTCACGGGTCGCCGGAGCCGCGCCTTGTGCCGCCCCGGCGCGTGGCGTTGCGTCCTACACTGGGGGCGTGCGCCCCCCGGCCCCGGCCGCCCTGCTGCTTCTGGCCGCAGCCAGCCTGCTCGCGTGCTGGCTGCTCGCCTCGGGCGCGCCACCGGACGGCCCCGCGCCTCCCTCCCACCGCCCGCCGCGGAGTCCTCCCCGGTTGGAGGCCTCGGCCGAGCAGCACGGCGCGGATCGGGGGGCCGGCCCCGCGACGGGCCAGGTGGTCGTCGCCGGGCGCGTGGAGGCGGACGGACGCGGCACGGCGGCCTGGGTGCAGGTCCTGCTCCTCGAGCGTGCCGTCAACGGCCGGCTGCCGCCCGGCTCCTGGGCCTACCGTGACGACGTGCCCCCCCTCCGTCCGCCGGCACCCGTGGCGGCCGCCGCCACCGACGGCGGGGGCGCGTTCACCTTCGACGCCCTCCCCGAAGGACGTCTGCTGTTCCTCGCGGAGGCAGGCGAGAGCCGCGCCTGCCATACGCTGGAGGCCACGCCAGCGGGACGGCGCCTCGAGCTCACCCTCGCGCTCAGCCCCGGCCCGCACGCGCTCGACGTGCGCGTGGAGCACGAGGGCGGCGCCCCTTGGCAGGGTCTGGTGGCCGTGCTGCCGCTCGAACCGTCGCGTGCGCCCGGCCTCGCGCTCGCCGGGCGCCCGACCGACCCGCAGGGCCGCGCGCGGTTCGCCGGCCTCGAGGAGGGGCCCGTCTGGGTCGTCGCCTACGAGCCCGGGACGGCGCGCTACGGCACGGGCGCGATCCACCTGCCCCGCGCCTCCGAGCTGCGCCTCACGCTGCCGGCCCCCGCGCCCCCCGGGGTCCGCGTCCGCGTGCTCAGCGCGCACGACGGGCAGCCCGTGAGCGGTGCCGTGATTCGCGCCCACGACCAGCAGGTCGGGACCCTGCGCGAGTGGGCGCGGCAGTCCGTCACCGGCCCCGACGGCACCTGCGCGCTGCCCTGCGACCCCGTCCAGCACGTGGGCACCGTGAGCGCGGCGGGGTTCCTGCCCGCGACGCTCGCGGTGACGTCGCTGCCGGAGGACGGACTCCTCGAGGTGCGCCTGACGCCGACGGCCTCGCTGTCCGGTCAGGTGCTCGAGGAGCCGGGCGGCGCGCCCGCAGCCGGCGCCGTGGTCGGCGCGAGCTCCTCCGCCTCGGGCCGCTGGTCCGAGGCGACCGCCGACGCCGAGGGACGCTTCCGGCTGCTCGACCTGCCGACGGGCGAGGTGTCCGTCGCGCTCGTCGGCGGGCCGTGGCGCCTGGTGTCGGAGCAGGACGCGCCCGGAAGGCGGGCGCTGGCCGTCCCCGCCGGCGGGCGAACCGGCGTCGTGCTCGCGGCCCGGCGGGTGCCCCCCCTCACGGGGCAGGTCCTGACCCCCGAGGGTCGGCCGGTTGCGGGCGCGTGCGTGCGGCCGCACCTGGACTGGGTACCGCTGCACCAGGGCGCCGAGCCCGCGCCCCGGGCCTGCGCCACCGACGCCGAGGGGCGGTTCACGCTCGACGGCCCGAGCCCCGGTTGCGAGGTGCGCCTGGTCGTCTCGGCGCCCGCGTGGGGCACGACGTGCGCAGGCCCCTTCCCGTGGGCCGGCGAGCCGTTGGAGCCGATCCTGGTGCGGCTCCCGGCTCCCGGGTTCGTGCGGGTGCGCGTCCGCGCCGCCGACGGCGCGCCGATCGCGAGCGCTCGCGTGTGGGCGGCCGTCACCCTGGACGACCGGCACCGCTGGCTGCAGGCCGCCGCGGAGGGTCGGACGGACCGCACGGGCGCGGCGACCCTGGGCCCCCTGCCGCCGGGCCGCGCCCACCTCAGCGGCCAGACCGCCGACGGGCGGCGCTTCGAGGGCCCGGGCGTGGACGTGGAGGGCGGCTCGACGACGGACGCGGCCCTGCACGTTCGCGCGTCCGCCGGTCTCACGATCACGGGCCAGGCGCGCTTCGAGGACGGAGGCACGTTCCGCGGCGTCTCGCTCACCGGCCCGGGCGTGCCCACCGCGAGCATCGACGAGCAGGGCCGCTTCGAGCTGAGCGGCCTCAGGCCCGGCGCGGTGACGCTGCACTTCCACGTCGAGGGGCTCGAAGCGCCCTTCGCCGTGCGCGAGCTCGAGGCCGGCGCGCGGGACGTCCGCCTGCGGCTGCCGCCCCCGCCCCTCCGCGGCCTGACCCTGGACGTGCGCGACCCCGACGGCGCGCGCGTGCCCTTCGTGGCCTACACGAGGCTCGGGGGGCCGGACGGGCAGGGCGAGCACGGCGGCCGGGTGGCGGGCCTCCTGCGCCTGAGCGCCTTCGCGGGCACCGCGTACGTCCTGGTCAGCGGCGCCCGGGGCGCGGACGCGCAGCCGCTCAACCTCGCGCCGCGCCTGGTGGGCCCCCTGACGAGCGACGGCGCCACCCACGTCGTGCGCCTGACGCCGGGCCTGGTCCTCGCCGGGCGCGTGCTCGACCCCGCGGGACGGCCCCTCGAGGGTGCGCGCGTCACCGCCGCGGACCGGCTGCCGGTGGCGCCGGGCGTCCCGGGGCTCGGGGACCTCGCGCGGGGGGACGTCTCGACCCTGAGCGGACCCGACGGCCGGTTCCTGCTCCCCGGCCTCGATCCGGGTCCCTACGACCTCACCTTGCTGCCGCCCCCGGGCCGCTGGGAGCCGCCGCTGCCCGGAACCGCTGAGGCCGGGCGCACCGACCTCGAGCTGCGGCTGCTGGCGCTCCACAGGGTCGTGCTGAGCGTGCGCGATCCCGAGGGCCGGCCCGTCCCGGGCGCGGTCGTCCGCTGCTTCAGCGGCCAGGGTCGTGCCTCCCAGCAGGAGGCCGATGCGCGTGGGGAGGCGTCGCTCGACGTCGCGCCGCAGGCGGTCGAGCGCCTGGAGGCGCTCCCCCCGCCCGGGCGCCGCGACCTCGACCCCGTGGAGCGCGCCGGCCCGCTGGAGGCGGGGCCCGCGCTCGCCTTGACCCTTAGCGCGCGGCGCGGGCTCGCGGGCACGGTGGTGGACGAGTCCGGTCGCCCCGTGCCCGGGGCGACCGTGCTCGCCAAGGGCGAGGACGACGGCGTCGCCGGGCGCACGACCACGGACGCGACGGGGCGCTTCCGGCTGGCGCACGTGTCGGGCCGCGCCGACCGGATCCACGTCGAACGCCGGCACGGCGAGGAGCTGGAGGTCGCCGCCGAGGCGCTGGGACCGGGGCCGCAGGAGCTGATCCTGACGCTGCGACGCGCGCGCACGCTGCGCGTGGCCGTGGACGGGGTGCCCCGCCAGAGCACCGTCTCCGGCTTCCTCAGCGAGGACGGCGGCGCCCGGCAACGCATCTACGACGACGGCCTCGACGAGGACGGCCTGCTCGTGTTCCGCGGCGTGCCGCCCGGGCGGCGGTTCGCGCTCTGGCTCGAGTGCGACGAGCCGCTGGCGGTCGCCTACGTCCGCGGGGTCGAGCCGGACGCAGGGCTCGTGCGGGTGACCCTCGGGCCCGTCCAGCGCATCGAGGGACGCGTGCTCGGACTCCCCCTCGGCGAGCGCGCCGCCGTGCGCGTGGCGGAGGCGGGGCTGACGGCGGAGACGGAGACCCGGCGGGACGGCACGTTCACGCTGGAGGGCCTGCCCATGGGCTCCTTCCGCCTCGAGGCGAGCTCCGGAGCGGGGCCCGGGCGGCGGGTGGCCGCCGGCCCGTCGGTCGTCGGCGACGTCGTCGAGCTCACGCTCCGGTGATCACCCGACGCCCGGCACCGCGCCGACGAGCGCCAGGGCGCGGAGCACCTCGTCGGGGGACGGCGGAG
>CAZPOZ010000290.1:0-4626 GCA_964588235.1 uncultured Planctomycetales bacterium | reverse complement strand
GAGAGGCCACCCTCGGGGCTGCGGACCAGCAGGTGGAAGTGCGTCGAGAGCACGCTGGCGGCGTGCACCTCGATCTCCCGTCGACGCACCGCCCGGGCCACGCACGCGAGGAAGAAGCGGATGTGGGCGCGGTCGGGGAAGGCGACGCGACGCGCGAGCCCGCGGTTCATGACGTGGTGCCAGGTGCCGGGAGGGTCGGGGCGCAGCGAGCGGGGCATGGGTCACCTGCGGGGGCGGGGTCGGGGGTAGAGGGGGCGCCGGCGGGGCCAGCACCTCCTCACCGCGCGGCGCCGCGCCCGGGTCACGCCCGCGGCCCGGGGCGGGGGGGCCTCCGGGGGCGCCAAAGGGCGGACCGGGTGGAAAGGGGTGCGACTCTGTGTCTGACACCTTCCGGCGCACATGCCCACCGGCGACCCCCGACTCGACGAGCTGATCGACGCCGCGCGCAAGGGCGGCGTCGAGGAGGTCCGGGCCGCGGCCGCGCACCTGAGGCGCCACCCGCCCGCCCCCGAGGTGCTGCTCGCCCTCGGCGCCGCCGAGGAGCAGGGCGTGCGCGCCGCCGTCGCCGGGGGCCTGAGGGGCCGCGACGAGCCCGCCCTCGAGCCCCTGCTCGCCGCGCTCGCCGGCGACGAGGCCGCCCCCGTCCGCCAGGCCCTGGCCGACGCCTGGAGCGAGGCCGCCGCCTGGCGGCTCCCCGCCCCCGTCGCCCTCCGGCTGCTCGGCGACCCCGACGACGACGTGCGGCTCGCCTCCGTCAAGGCCGCCGCCGGGCGCGACGACCTCGCCCAGACCCTGGAGGCCCTGCTCGCCCTCGACGGCTCCTGGCGCGTGCGCGAGGCGGCCGCCCGCAGCCTGGCCGCCTGCACCGGCGACGCCCTCGTGCGGCCCCTGCTCGTCGCGTTGGCCACCGACGACGACAGCGACGTCACGGCCGCCGCCGCCGCCGCGCTCGAGGCCCACCTCGGTCGCCTGGGCGCCTGGCCCGCGGACGTCGAGCTGCCCGCCATCGCCCGCCTGCGCGAGGCCCTCGAGCGCGCCACGAAGGCCGGCGCCGGACGGCACCCCCGGCTCCTGGCCTGGCTCGAGGACCGCGTGCGGTGCACCGTCGACGTCGAGCGCCTCGCCTCCTTCGGCACCGACCTGACCGCCGAGGCCGAGGCCGGCCGCCTGCCCCGCGCCTTCGGCGCCGAGGCCGCGCTCCAGAAGGTCGTCGGCGCCCTCACCGGCCGGGCCCCCCGCGCCGCCGTGCTCGTCGGCGAGCCCGGCTCGGGCAAGACCGCCCTCGTGCACGAGCTCGTCGAACGCCTGCGCCACGACCCCGAGGGACCCTGGCGCGTCCTGCGCGTCGTGCCCTCCGAGCTGCTCGTCGGCACCCGCTACCTGGGCGAGTGGGAGACCCGCGTCCAGGAGCTGATCTCGGCCGCCAGCGCCCCGCGGCGCGTGCTGCTCGTGGTGCCCAACCTCCACGAGCTGGCCCACGTGGGCCAGACCTCGAAGAGCGACGCCAGCGTCGCCGGCCTGCTGGCGCCCCACGTCGAGAGCGGCAGCCTGGCGATCCTGGGCGAGAGCACGCCCGAGGCCTGGCGCGCCGGCTTCGCCGCCCGCCCGGCCTTGAAGCGCCTGTTCCGCCGGCTCGACCTGCCTCCCGCCGAGCCCGCCGCCACGCGCGCCGTGGCGCAGGCCGTGCTGGCCGAGGCCGGCGTCGAGGCCGAGGAGGGCGTGCTCGAGCGGCTGCAGGAGCTCGCCGCCCTCACCTTCCCCACCTCCGTCGAGCCCGGCCGCACCCTCGGCCTGCTGCGCGACGTGCTGGGGCGCCGCCGGGCACGCGAGGGCGGCGGGCCCGGCGCGCTGACCGCGGCCCAGGTCCTGGAGGCCCTGGCCGCCTCCACGGGCGTGCCGCTGGTGATGCTCGACGACGAGCGCCCCCTCGACCTCGACGCCGTGCGCGCCTTCTTCGAGGCCCGCGTGCGCGGCCAGCCCGAGGCCGTCACGGCCCTGGGGGACCTCGTGGCGCTGGTGAAGGCCGGCGTCACCGACCCCGGCAAGCCCTTCGGCGTGCTGCTCTTCGTGGGCCCCACGGGCGTGGGCAAGACCGAGCTGGCGCGCGCGCTGGCCGAGCTGCTCTTCGGCGACGCCGCGCGCCTCAAGCGCTTCGACATGAGCGAGTACGCCACCTTCGAGTCCTACGAGCGCCTCATCGGCGCGCGCGGCCAGCCGGGGCTGCTCACCGAGGCCGTCAAGGACAGCCCCTTCTCGGTCTTCCTGTTCGACGAGGTCGAGAAGGCCCACGTCAACGTCTTCGACCTGTTCCTGCAGCTGTTCGACGCCGGCCGCCTGACCGACACCTCGGGCCGCACGGCCGACTTCCGCCGCTCGATCTTCCTGCTGACCTCGAACGTGGGCTCGGCCCTGTCCACCGAGCCCGCCGTGGGCTTCGGCGGCGCGGTCCCGCCGCCCCCCGACGCCGAGGCCACCCTCAAGGCGCTGCGCGGCGTCTTCCGCCCCGAGCTGCTCGGCCGTCTGGACGCCGTCGTCCACTTCCGGCCGCTGTCGGCCGAGACCGCCGAGTGGATCGCGCGGCGCGAGGTGGCCCGCGTGCTCGAGCGCAGCGGCCTCACGCGCCGGCAGGTGACCGTGGACGTCGACCCCACCCTCGTGGCCTTCCTGCTGCGGCGCGGCTGGTCCCCCGAGCTCGGCGCCCGGCCCTTGAAGCGCACCGTCGAGCGCCACGTGCTGCTGCCCGTCGCCCGGCGCATCGCCGCCGGCGCGGTGCCCCCCGGCTCCGTGCTGCGCCTCACGCCCCGCCGCGACGACGTGCAGGTGACCGTGCTGCCCTCCGCCGAGCGCGCCGCGGAGGCGGCGGCGGCGCAGGCCGCCCCGGCCGGCGCGGCGGGTCCGTGGCGGGAGCGTCTGCGCGCGCTCGACGCGCGCCTGACCGCCCTCGCTCAGGAGGCGCGGCCGATGGAGGAGCGCCGCGCGGAGCTGCTGCGGGCCTCGCGCGCCGAGGGCTTCTGGGCCGACGCCCCGCGGGCGCGCCGGGTGCTTGGGGAGATCCACCGCTGGGAGGGTCTGGCCGGCGCGCTGACCACCTTGGAGCGGCGCGTGCGCGACACGGCCGAGCAGGCGGCGCGCGCCCCGGCCCGCCGCCGGCGCGCGGGCGAGGCCGCCGGGCCCGACCTCGAGGCGCGCGTGGGCGAGCTCGAGCGCGAGGCGGGCCGCATCGGCGCCCTGCTCGCCTGCCGCGACGCCCGCCTGCTGGCCGACTGCTACGTGACCCTCACCCAGGTGCGGGCCGAGGGGCGCAGCCTCTCGGGCGTGGAGCGCCTCGCGCGCATGCTGGTGGGCCTGGCCAGGCGCCGGGGCCTGGAGGCGGAGGCCGTCGACGACCACCGCCTCTCCGACCCCGCCGAGGACGCCATCGGGCTGCTGGTCACCGGCGCCGGCGCGGCCACGCTGCTCTCGGGCGAGGCCGGGCTGCACCTGCTCACCCAGGGGCATCCCGCGGCCGGCGCCCGGCCGGCCCGCCGGGCCGGGGGGCGGGGCCCCCGCGAGGGGGCGGCCGGCGCCCGTGAGTGGGTGCGGGTGGAGGTGCTGCCGGTGCCCGACGACGACGACCTGCTCCCCCGGCGCGCGCTGAAGGTCTCCGTGCGCCGGCTCAAGGGCGTCAAGGGCCGGCTGCTCCCGGGGCCCACCCTCGAGCTCGCGCTGCTGCACCCGTCGAGCATGACCTCGCTGAGGGCGCACACGGCTGGGCCCGAAACCGAGGCCCTCGCGCGGCTGCTGCCGTTGCTCACGGCCCGGGCCCGGGCCGAGCCGCCGGCGGCGGTCGCCGTGGTGCGGCGCTACCACCTGGGGCCCTCCCCGCTGGTGCGCGACCGGCGTTCGGGCCGCCAGACCGGCCGGCTCGAGCAGGTGCTGGCCGGCGACCTGGACCCCCTGGCCTGACGGGCGCACCCGGGGCCGGGGCTGCGCGACCGGCCTCCAACACGCGGCCGCGCCGTGCGTAGGTAGGTCGAACGTCCCGGGGGTCGAGCCAACCTCCCTCCCTCCTGCCTGCCAACCAACCCTCCACAGGCTCCCTTCGGGCGTCTCCGGCCGGGCCGGGTGCTTCGCGCACCCGGCCCGGGTCGTTTCGGCCCGGTGCTGGCGCACCTGGCCCCGGTCGCTTCGGCCCGGTGCTGGCGCACCTGGCCCCGGTCGCTTCGGCCCGGTGCTGGCGCACCTGGCTCCGGGCGTTCCCGCCGCGCAGGCTCCGCAGGCCGACGGACCACGGCGGTGGTTGTGTTCTGCAAGCAGATGGGGTGCGGGCCAGGGAGCCAGAGGTCCGCGCCTGCTGGTCGTCCCCCGCCCGTAGCCTGCGCCGGCCCCCGGAGCCCCCCCCGTGATCGCCAGCGACAAGTGGATCCGTCAGATGGCCCTCGAGCAGGGCATGATCACCCCGTTCGTCGAGCGGCTCGTCACCACGGGGAAGGTGTCGTACGGCCTCTCCTCGTACGGCTACGACGTGCGGGTCGGGAAGAAGTTCAAGATCTTCCACAACCTGAACAGCACCCTGATCGACCCCAAGGCCTTCGACCCGCGCTCCTTCGTGGACCACGAGGGCGACTGCATCATCCCGCCCAACTC
>CAZPOZ010000289.1:0-4633 GCA_964588235.1 uncultured Planctomycetales bacterium | reverse complement strand
GCAACCGGGGGCCGGCGCAGGAGACGGCGGCGGCCGTGGAGGCCGTCGGGCGCCGGGCGGTGCTGTTCAAGGGCAACGTGGCCGAGTCCGAGACCCACGGGGCCATGTTCGCCGAGCTGGGCGAGAAGCTGGGCGGGCTCGACATCCTCATCAGCAACGCGGCCAGCGGGGTGATCAAGCCGGCCCTCGAGCTCACCAAGCGCCACTGGCAGTGGACCATGGACATCAACGCCGGCGCGCTGCTGTCGCTGGCGCAGCACGCGCTGCCGCTCATGGGGTCGCGGGGCGGGCACATCGTGGCCGTCTCGAGCCTGGGGGCCGTGCGCGCGATCCCGAACTACACCGCGGTGGGCGCGAGCAAGGCCGCGCTCGAGAGCCTCGTGCGCCACCTGGCCGTCGAGCTGGCGCCGCGGGGGGTGCGCGTGAACGCGATCTCCGCCGGCGTGGTCGACACCGACGCCCTCAAGCACTTCCCCAACCGCGAGCAGCTGCTGCAGGAAGGCGCCCGCCGCACGCCGGCCGGCCGGCTGACCGAGCCCGCCGACGTGGCGCAGGCCGTGCTGTTCCTCGTCAGCCCGCTGAGCGCGATGATGGTGGGGCAGACGATCGTGGTGGACGGCGGGTACTCGATCCTGGGCTGAGGCGGAGGCGACCCCGTGGAGCGCGCGTGCACGTCCTGATCGCCGAGCACAACCCCGAGCGCGCCCGGTCGCTGGCGGCCACGCTGACGGCGTCCGGGCACCGGGCCGAGATCGTGGCCGGGGGCGGCGCGGCCCTGGCCGCGCTGGCGCGTCCCGGGGGCCCCGACCTCGTGCTGGTCGAGGAGCGCATGGCCGACATGACGGCCTTCGACTTCGTCCACGCCTCCGTGCGCATGGCGGCGCAGGCGCCCATCGTGCTGCTGGGGCCCGACCCCGCGGCCGCGCGCTGGGTCGAGGTGGCGCGGCTGGGCGTGCTCGACTTCGTGCTCACCGACCCGGAGGGCGCCTACCTGACCACGCTGGCGGCCCGGCTCCAGGGGGCGGTGCGACGCGCCTCCCAGGGCGACCGCCTGGCGCGGATGGCCGACGCCCTCTCCTCGACGGCGGCGGCGGTGGTGCTGGCCGACCGCCAGGGCGGCATCGAGCACGTCAACGCCGCGGCCGCGCGGCTGCTCGGGCGGCGGCAAGAGGCCAAGCGGGCCACGCTCACCGACCTGTTCGCCCTCGAGGACGACCCGCGCGTCAAGTCCGACCTGGGGGCGGCCGTGCACATGGGCGGGGAGTGGGCCGGCGAGGTGCGCGTGGCCACCGAGAACGGCGAGCGCGTCCCCTGCATCGTGACGCTCTCGCCGGTGCGCCGGGCCAACGGCAAGGTGGACGGCGTGGTGCTCACGCTCCGGGACGTGAGCGACCGCGTGGCGATGGAGGAGGCGCTGCGCGCGGCCAACCGGCGCCTGGCCGAGCAGGCCTCTCGCGACCCGCTCACCCAGCTCTACAACCGCGGCTACTTCCGCGAGGTGCTCGTGCGCGAGATGGCGCGCGCCGCGCGCTACCAGGACGTCGTCGCCGTGCTGATGATCGACCTGGACGGGTTCAAGCAGATCAACGACGAGCGCGACCACGCCACCGGCGACCAGGTGCTCCAGGAGGTCGGGCGCGCGCTCCGCGAGGGCCTGCGCGACGGCGACGTGCTGGCGCGCTACGGCGGCGACGAGTTCTGCGTGCTGCTGCCCAGCACCTCGCGGGAGGGGGCCCGCACGGTGGCCGAGCGCCTGCGCACGCACGTGAGCGCGCGCGGCTTCGGGCCCGAGGCCAGCCTCCCGGTGCGCATCACGGTGGGCCTGGCGACCTCGGCCGACCTGGCCGCCGCCGAGAAGACCCCCGCCGACGCCGTGCTGCGCCTGGCCGACCGCGCGCTGCTCTCGGGCAAGCCCCTGGGCGGCGACCGCGTGATCGCCCACGGCGACTGAGGGCGGCGAAGCGCAGGGCCGCGGCGGCGACGGGCGACGCGCCGGCGCCGGTGCTCAGCCCCCGGGCGGCCGGTCCAGCACCTCGCGCACCTTGCGGGACAGGGCGGCGGGCGTGAAGGGCTTGGGCAGGAGCTCGTCGGAAGGGCCGTCCGGGCCGAGGGGCAGCGCGTCGTGGCTGTAGCCCGAGACGTACAGCACGCGCAGGCCCCGGCGCGACCGCCGCAGCCAGGTCACCAGCTCGGGCCCGCTGGCCCCGGGCATGACCACGTCGGTCACCAGCAGGTCGATCGGGCCGGCGTGCGCGCGGGCGAGCGCCAAGGCCTCCGACGGCCCCGCCGCGCTCAGCACGCGGTAGCCCTGCCGGTCCAGGGCCTGCACGGTCACGTCGCGCACGGCCCCGTGGTCCTCGACCACCAGCACCGTCTCGCCTCCCGCGGGGGCCCCTCGCGGCGCGGCGGCCGGCGCCGGGCTCGGGGCCGCCGCCGCCCGGCGCTCCGCCCGCGGCAGGAGCAGGCGGAAGGTGGTTCCCCGGCCGGGGGCGCTCTCGGCCCAGATGTGGCCCCCGAAGCGCGTGACGACCCCGTAGCAGGTCGCCAGGCCCAGGCCCGTGCCGTGCTGGGCGGCCCGGCCCGGCGGCGCCGACGAGCCCTGCGCCGCGGCCGCCGTCGCGGACGGCGCGGGGGCCCCCAGCGGAGACTTCGTCGAGAAGAAGGGCTCGAACGCGCGCGCCAGGGTGGCGGCGTCCATGCCGACGCCCGTGTCGGCCACCGCGATCTCGACGCAGTCGGCTGCAGGCGCGAGCGGCCCCCCCAGACGGGCGGCCTCGGCTGCGGCCCGGTGGTGGGTCGAGATCGTCAAGCGGCCTCCGCCCGGCATCGCGTCGCGCGCGTTCACGGCCAGGTTGAGCACGACCTGCTCGAGCTGGGCGGGGTCGATCTCGACGGTCCAGGCACCGGGCGCCACCTCGGTGCGCAGCGTGACGTGGTCGCCCAGCACGCGCCGCAGGAGCTTGTCCATCTCGAGCAGCAGGGACCCGGGGTCCAGCACCCGCGGCGCCGCCACCTGGCCCCGGGCGAAGGTGAGCAGCTGGTGCGTGAGCGCCGCGGCCCGCTCCGAGGCCTCGCGGATGCGTTCCAGGTGCGGCCGCTGCTCGGGCGGGGGCGTCGCGGCCTCCAGCAGCTGCACGCAGCCCAGCACGACCGTCAGCAGGTTGTTGAAGTCGTGGGCGATCCCGCCGGCCAACCGGCCCAGGCCCTCCAGGCGCTGGGCCTGCTGCAGCTGGGTCTCCAACCGCTTGCGCTCGGAGACGTCGATCGCCACGCCCAGCACGGCCGGCTGTCCCGTGCCGGAGGAGGTGAAGGGGATCTTGATCGTCGCCAGCACCCGTTGGCGTCCGGCCGCGTCGGTGATCGTCTCCTCCGGGATCACCTTGGCCGTGCCGCTGCGGATGACCTCGAGGTCGTCCGCGCGGAAGTGGCGCACCTCGGCCTCCGAGCGCGCGAAGTCGGCGTCCGTGCGGCCGATCAGAGCCTCCACGGTCGTGCCGTAGGCCTCGGCCACGGCGCTGTTCACGAGCAGGAAGCGCCCCGAGACGTCCTTGGCGAAGACGAAGTGCGGCACGAGGTCGATCACCTGCCGCAGGCGCTGGCCGGCCTCGCTGAGCGCGGCGTTGGCCTCGGAGAGCTCGCGGGTGCGGTCGGCGACGCGGCTCTCCAGGCTCTCCTGCAGGCTGCGCGCGCGCTCCTCGCTGCGCCGGGCCGCCTCGAGCGCCTCGCGCCAGCCGGTCACGTCCTGCGCGACGCCGGCGATGCGCTGGACCCGCCCCTGGGCGTCGCGCACGGGGAAGGCGCGGTCGCGGATGCGCCGCACCGCGCCCGAGGCGCTCACGATGCGGTACTCCACGTCGTAGCCGCCCTCGGCCTGCGCCGGCAGGGCCGCGCGGACGCGGGCCCGGTCGTCCTCGTGGATCGCCTCCAGCCACGCGCCCGGGTTCGCGTAGAGCGCGGCGCAGCTGCGTCCCCAGATGCGCTCGTAGGCCGGGCTCACGTAGAGCATCTCGTCCTTGGCGGGCGTGGTGAGCCAGAAGACCTCGTCGATGCTCTCGGCCAGCTGCCGGAAGCGCTCCTCCGACTCGCTCAACCGGTCGCGGGTGCGACGCGGCTCGCTCACGTCGGTCAGCAGCACCAGCGCGCCGCCACCCGCGGCGGGATCGAGGCCCTCGGCGCACAGGCGCATCCAGGTGCCGCCGGCCTCGTCGTCGGGCAGCTCGGCGAGGCAGGTGGGCGTGCGTCCTGCGAGCACCGGCGCGACCGCCGCCCAGCCGTCCGCACGCGCGCGCGCGGCGCCCAGCGGCAGCGTGACGGCGTCGCCGGGCGCCGGGGGCGGGTGCCCGAGCGCGCGGGCAGCCTCCCTCCAGGCGCGGTTGGCGGCGCGCAGCGAGCCGTTTCCCGCCAACAGCGCGGCGGGTTGCGGCAGCGCCTCGAGCAGCGCCTCCGAGGCCGGCAGCGCGCCGCCCGGGCGCGGGCAGCCCTCCCGTGCCTGGTCGGGTAGCGCCATCGCACCGTCGAGCGTAGGAGCCGGGGCTCTCCGGCACAAGGGGGCCGGTGTTGCGAGGCGCAAGTTCGAGGCGCAACGCCACCAAGATAGGCGATGCGAGGCACGTGCGGCGCGCTGGAGCCGGGC
>CAZPOZ010000288.1:0-4654 GCA_964588235.1 uncultured Planctomycetales bacterium | reverse complement strand
AAGTTCGAGTTCCGCGCCGTGGGCTCGAGCCAGTCGTGCGCCATGCCGCTGACCTACGTGAACGTGGCGGTGGCCGAGGCGCTCGACGCCATCGGCGAGGCCCTGGAGCGGCGGCTCGCGTCGGGCGAGGACAGGACCCAGGCGATGCTGGCGGTCATCCGCGAGGCGTGGACGCGCAGCCGGGCGGTGGTCTTCAACGGCAACGGGTACGACGTGGCCTGGCACGAGGAGGCCGCGCGCCGCGGCCTGCCCAACGACCGCGACACGCCGGCCGCGCTCCGCGCCCTGGACGACGAGGAGACGGCGCGCTTCCTGGACGCCTACCACATCTTCCGGCCGCACGAGGTCAAGGCGCGCTACCACGTGCTGCTCGAGCAGTACGTGCGGCAGCTCGACATCGAGGCCGTGCAGCTGCTGCGCATGGCGAAGACCGGCGTGCTGCCGGCCGCCTTCCGCCAGCAGAAGGAGCTGGCCGACGGGGTGGCGGCCGCGGTGGGCGCCGGGGTGCGCGCGCTCGAGCAGAAGCAGCACCTGGACGGCTACGCGAACGCGCTCACGGCCTGCCTCAAGGGGGTCGAGGGGCTGCGCGCCGCGATCCACGGCGCGCCCCACGGCGACGTCGCGGCCCACGCGCGCCACGCCGCGGACGTGACCGTCCCGGCGATGCGGGCCCTGCGCGAGGCCTGCGACCTGCTCGAGCGGCGCACCGACGAGCGCATGTGGCCCTTCGCCTCCTACCACCAGCTGCTGTTCCAGTAGCGCGGGCCCCGCGCGGCTACGATGCCGGCTTGCCCCCCACCGCCTCCTCCCTGGTGCGCCTGCGCGCCCCCGACGACGCCCGGGCCGCCCTGGCCCAGGAGGTGCGGGCCGCGTTGGCGCAGCGGCCCCTGCCCCGGCTGCCCTGCGCCTGCTTCTACGACGAGGCGGGCAGCCGGCTCTTCGACCGCATCACGCGCCTGCCCGAGTACTACCTCACGCGCACGGAGGACCGCATCCTCGAGGCCGTGGTGCCGGGCGTCGTCCGGTCGCTCCGCCCCCGCGAGCTGTTCGAGCTGGGCTCCGGCACGGGGGCCAAGATCCGCCGCTGGCTCGACGCGATGGCCCGGCTGGGCACGCTGGAGCGCTGCCGGCTGCTGGACGTGAGCGAGGAGACGCTCTCGGCCTCCGCGGAGGCCCTGCGCCGCGACTACCCGGGCCTGGACGTCGTCGGCTACGTGGGCGACTTCACCACCGACCTCGCCCGCGTCCCCCGGGGGGAGGGGCGCCTGGGGCTGTTCCTGGGCAGCACGATCGGCAACCTGCCCCCCGAGCGCTGGCCCGCGTTCTTCGCCTCCCTGGCGCACGCCCTCCACCCGGGCGAGGCCTTCCTGGTGGGCTTCGACCTGCTGAAGGAGGCCGCGACGCTGCACGCGGCCTACAACGACGCCGAGGGCGTCACGGCCGAGTTCAACCGCAACATCCTGCGCGTGGTGAACGAGCGCCTGGGCTCCGACTTCGACCCCGAGGCCTACGAGCACGTGGCCTTCTTCGACCCGCAGCGCTCCTGGGTCGAGATGCGCCTGCGGGCGCGCTCGGCGCAGACGGTGCGGCTGCCCGGGGCGCCGCCGCTGACGCTGGCGGCGGGAGCCGAGATCCAGACCGAGATCTCCTGCAAGACGACGCGCCCGGCGGTGGAGGCGGCCCTGGCCGGGAGCGGCCTCGTGCTCGAGCGCTGGTTCACGGACGCCGAGGGCTGGTTCGCGGTGGCCCTGCTGCGTGCACGCTGACCCTGCTGCGTGCACGCGGACCCCGCTGCGTGCACGCTGACGCGCTGCGTGAGCCCCGAGCCCCGCTGCGCGCGCAGGCCCCCCCCCCCAGGCCCCCACCGGCCACCGCGCCGCGCGGGGGGCGCGGTGCCCACGCGGGTACGCTGGGGACCCCATGGAGCGCCCGCTGGACCCCGCCGCCGAGGCCACCACGCCGACGCCGTCCGGCAGCCCGCGTCCGGGGCTGCGCCCCCTCGAGCCCCAGGGCTGGACCCCGCGCAGCCTGCTGACCGCCGGGGCGTCGCTCCTGGCGCTCGTGGGCGTGCTGTTCCTGGTCGTCGGGCACGACCCCTTCGACCGGGAAGGGCGCCGGCAGGACAGCACCCGCGCCACCTGGGAGGCCGCACGCGAGCTGGTGCGGCGTGACCCCGGCTTCTTCGGCGAGCTGAGCCTGTACGAGCGCGAGGAGCTCGAGGCGGCCCCGGAACCCCCTGCCGGCCTGCACGCGGCCTGGCCGCGCGAGTCGATCCTCGAGCAGCGTCCGCGCCTCCTGTGGTCGCCCGCCCCGGGGGCGACGTCCTACGTCGTGAGCCTGGTCGGCGAGGACGGCCAGGACGTGTGGACGGCCACCGCGCCCGCGGAGGCCTCGGCGCTGGACTGGCCGGCGGGGGCCGAGCCCCTGCCCTACGAGAGCGCCTGGCTCTGGCGGGTGCGCGCCCAGGGGGCCACGCCCGCGAGCGACGAGGCCTCCTTCCGCCTCGCCGCCGAACGCGACGCGGTCCGCTGGGCACGGCACCAGGAGCGCATCGCCCGCACCGTGGAGGATCCGGCCGGACGCGCGATGATCACCGCCCAGTGGGCCCTGCGCCGGGGGCACGCGCTGGAGGCGTTCCGCACGGTGCGCGAGCACCTCGGGCGCTACCCCAAGGACCCCTACGGGCGGGCCCTCGAGCGTTACCTGCGCCGCGTCCACGGCCTGCACGACTAGGCCGCGCCCCCGGCTCCCACGCGCGAGCACCCGGTTGCCAGGAGGCCTGGGTGGTCGCCCGGTTGCCGGGACCGCCGACCGTGAGCGGCAACCGCGCGTCGCAGCGGCCCGCCTGGGCGGGTAGAACGGGTCCCGTGCGCCTGACGTGGTGCCTCAAGGCCGCGCTGCTCGGGGGGCTCCTGACGGGGGCTTTCTCCGTCTCGGCCTGCGGGCCGGAGGGCGACCCCTCCGCTGCGGCCGCGCCCGTCCCCGACGCCGACGGCCGCCTGCTCGGCCCCGCGCACGGCCGCACCCGGCCGAACGTGCTGCTGGTGGTGATCGACACGCTCCGGGCCGACGCGCTCGCCCCGGTGGGCGAGGGCGCCGAGCCCATGCCGCACCTGGCCCGCCGCGCCCGCTCCGGGGTCCAGTTCCGGGGCGCCAGCGCGGCCTCCTCGTGGACGCTGCCCTCCCTCACCACGCTCCTGACCGGACGTCTGCCCGCCGAGCACGGCATCGAGGGCGAGGAGGGGCTGGCGCAGGGGCTGGCGCCGATGGCCACCTGGGCCGAGACCCTGGGCCGGGGGCTGGGCTACGAGACCGTGGCCTGGGTCGGAGGGCCGTGGACGGGCGGTCACGGCTCGATGCTGGAGGGCTTCGACGACGTCTCCGCGCAGCTGCCGCTGAGCGCGGCGCCGGCCCTGGTCACCTCCTGGTCGCGCCGCCGCGACCCCACGCGCCCGTTCTTCCTCCTGCTGCACGCGTTCGAGGCGCACGACCCCTACGGCGAGGCCAACCACCGCGTGGGCCAGCCGGCGGTGGAGGCGCTCGACCGCGGCGATCCCTTCCCGCTGCTCGGGCCGGAGCCCGACGGGCCCGCGCTGACCCGCGCCTACGTGCTCGACGCGCGCTCGCGCCAGGCCCTGCTCGACGCGCCCGAGGCGCGCCAGCTCATGCCGGCCTTCCTGCGCTACATCTGGTCGGGCTGGCGCGCGCGCCCCGACCCGGCCCTGGCCGCGGAGCTGCGCGAGGCCTACGGCGGGGGCGTGCGCTGGGTGGACGGCCTGCTCGAGCAGGCGCTGCGCGCCTTCGAGGGGGCCGGGCTGCTGCGCGACACGCTGCTGATCGTCACGGGCGACCACGGCGAGGCCTTCGGCGAGCACGGCCTGCTGCTGCACGGGCGCCACCTCTACGACGAGCTGCTGCGCGTGCCCCTGGTCGTGTCCGGCCCGGCGCCCTTCGACCGTCCCGCCGCGCCCACGGCCTCGGTCGGGTTGGCCGACCTGTTCCCCACGGTCCTCGAGCTGGTGGGCCTCGCGCCCCCCCCCGGCCTGGCGGGCCGCTCGCTGGTGCCGCTGCTGGAGGGCGGCGGCGAGGGGCGGCCCGTGCGCGCGCAGGTGGCGCGGCGGCCGGCCCACACGGGGGGCGAGTCCGACGCCGAACTCGAGAGCGTGCGCAGCGCGCGCTGGAAGTTCATCGTGACCTACGACCGCCTGGCCGGCACGGTGACCGAGGAGGCCTACGACCTGCTGGCCGACCCCGAGGAGCGGCGCGATCGGGCCGACGCGCACCACCGCGTCCAGGGGCTGCCCTTCGACGACGCCTTCTGCCGGGCGGTGGAGCGGGCGCGCGACCGCATCTGGGCCCTGGCCGCGCTCCACGGGGTCGCCCCGGCGGGCGCCGCCGCGGCCCCCCGCCCCCCCTCCAGCTGCGCGAGCGGGAGCCTGCCGCGCTGAGGCGCGGCCGCCGGGGAGGCGCCGCAGCCCCCCGGGGCCGTCGCGGCGGCTCCCTCCGCCGGGCCCACGTTCGAGTTGGACGGCGGAAGCACGCCAGGCCCGCTTCGGCAGACTCCGGAGGGTCGCGCCTCGCGCCCGGCGCGCTGGATGGGTGCGGAAGGCCCGCAGCGGCGAGGCCGCCCCCGCCGCCGCTTGCGGCGGCGCTG
>CAZPOZ010000287.1:0-4661 GCA_964588235.1 uncultured Planctomycetales bacterium | reverse complement strand
TGGGCTACGCCGACCTGCTGCGCAGCGTGCACGTGCCCGAGGCCCTCGAGCGCCCGATCAAGCAGATCCGCGAGCAGGCCGTGCGGGCCACGCGCATCGTGCGCAACCTGCTCAACTTCGCCCGCAAGCGCAATCCGCGGCGCGTCTCGGTGCAGGTGGCCGACCTGGCCCAGGCCACGGTCGAGCTGTTCGCCTACGAGGCGCGGGTGAACGACGTGACGCTGCAGGTGGAGACCTCGCCCGAGCTGCCCACGGTGCTGGCCGACCCCCACGCCGTCCAGCAGGTGCTGGTGAACCTGGTGCAGAACGGCATCCACGCCCTGGCCACGAGCGAACGGCGCCCGCGGCTGCTCACGGTGAGCGCGCAGGCCGAGGGCGACGGCATCGTCGTCCAGGTGCGCGACAACGGTCCGGGCGTGCCGGCGGCGCTGCGCACGCGCATCTTCGAGCCCTTCTTCACCACGAAGGGCGCCTCGCAGGGCACGGGCCTGGGGCTGGCCCTGGCCCGCGCCAGCGCCCGCGAGCATGGCGGCGAGCTGGCGCTGGAGCCCGACGCGGGGGAGGGCGCCTGCTTCACCCTCCGGCTCCCGCGCCGGCGCAGCGCGACCGCCCCCTACCCGGCGGCCCAGGACGGCGCGTCGGAGGCCGAGGGCGCCGGCCGCGTCCCCGGCAGCGTGCTGGTGGTGGACGACGAGGTCTCGGTGCGCGAGTCGCTCGTGGCCCAGCTCGGCCACCTGGGCACCCGCGTGGAGAGCGCCTGCGACGCGCAGGAGGCCCAGCGCATGCTGAGCAACGGCACCTACGACGCGGTGCTGCTCGACGTGCGCATGCCCGGAGGCTCGGGGCTGGAGCTGCACAAGGCCCTGGAGGCGCGCAACCCGGATCTTGCGCGCCGAGTCGTGTTCATGACCGGCGACTTCGTCAACGACGACGTGCTGGAGCGGGTGCGCGAGACCGGCAACCAGCTGCTGGAGAAGCCCTTCACGCTCGACGAGCTGGCCGGCGCGCTGGTGCAGGCCGTCGGCGCCGGCGCGCCGGAGGCGCCGCGCCCGGCGCGGCCCAGCGACCACTTCACGACGACGACGTCGTAGGACGGCGGCCCGAGCGCCCCCAGCCCAGCTCCCGGGAGGCGGGCCTTGCCACCGACGCGCTGGATGGGGAGCGGAGGGTCGCCGGCGACGACGACGCGTAGCCGGGCTACGCAAGGAGGAGACGGCGGCCCGAGCGCCCCCAGCCCAGCGCGTCGCCCGCTCCCGCCTCGAGCGTGCGACCCGCTACGCTACCGGTCGCCGAAGACGCGCCGCCGGAGCAGGCGCAGGTCGATCGGGATCAGCACCAGGAGCAGCAGCAGCGCCAGCCCCGCGGCCGCCGCCAGGTGCCAGGTCAGGCGCCCGTCCAGCAGCGCGTGCCGCAGGCCCTCGCAGAGGTGGTGCAACGGGTTGAGCAGCACGGCCTCCCGGAGCACCGGCACGTCGGGCAGGGGGAAGTAGGTGCTGCTGGCGAAGCCCAGCGGCATGATCACCAGGAAGAAGGGCAGGCCCATGTGGTCCATGCTGGGCAGCCACGCGGTGAACAGCAGGCCCAGCGCCGCGAAGCCCAGCGCCGCCAGGAACAGCAGCGGGAGCGCCAGCGCCAGGTGGGCCCAGCTCAGGGTCAACGCGCCGGCGAGGCCGAAGGCCCCCAGGACCAGGCCGACGATCGCGGCGTAGGCCGTGGCCATCGTGGCGGCCCAGAGCGCCTCCCCCCAGATCACGTGCTCCAGGCGCACCTGCGTGGTCAGCTGGCCCTCCCACGACTTCTGGAAGTGCATGCGGATGTAGGCCGAGAAGATCGACTGGAAGAAGGCCGTCATGAAGGCCGCGTAGCCCAGCACCCCCGGCGCCAGCCAGGCGAGGTAGCGCACGGGACGGCCGTTCCAGGCGAGCCCCTCCATCTGCGCGCCCAGGCCGACGCCGAAGGCCAGCAGAAGGATCACGGGCTCGCACACGGGGGGCAGCAGCGCCGTCCGCCACTTGCGCAGGTGCACGCGCACGTGCCGGCCCAGGACGGCCCGGCTCTGCCACTCGAAGGCGGGGCGGAAGGCGCTCATGGGCGGGGCCGCGCGGACAGGGCCAGGAACAGGTCGTCGAGCGTGGGGCTGCGCACCTCGTAGCGCAGGTCGGGGAAGGCGCCCACGAACGCAGCCAGCCCGGCGGCGTCCAGGGCCACGTGCCGCTCGCCCAGGACCGACGCGGCGGCCAGCCGGCGGGCCCCGAGCCAGGCCTCCACGGCGGCGTCGTCCCCGCCCCCGGGCAGCACCACGACGTGCTCGCCCACGACGTCGCCGAGCACCTCGCGCGCGGCCCCGGACGCCCGCACCCGCCCGCGCTCGAGCACGACGAGCCGGTCGGAGAGGCGCTCCGCCTCCTCCATGTAGTGCGTGGTGAGCACGACGGCCATGCCCGCCGCGCGCAACGAGGCCACCAGCTCCCACACCGCCAGCCGCGCCTGGGGGTCGAGCCCCGTGGTGGGCTCGTCCAGGAAGACGACCTGCGGCCGGTGCAGGACGGAGCGCGCGATCAGGAGCCGGCGCTTGAGCCCGCCCGAGAGGGCCTCGGGGGCCTTCGTGGCGTGCTCGAGCAGCCCGAAGCGCTCGAGCAGCTCCTCCACGCGCGCCCCCAGGCCTTCGATCCGCGGCCGGTAGTAGCGCCCGGTCTGGAGCAGGTTGCCCCGGACGCTGAAGTCGGGGTCGAAGGTGTCGTCCTGGGTGCAGACCCCCAGGCGCAGCCGGGCCTCGTCGGGCGCCGCGGCGAGGTCGTGGCCCGCGATGCGCACGCTCCCCCGGTCGGGGCGCAGGAACCCGTAGCACATGCGCAGCGCGGTGGTCTTGCCGGCCCCGTTCGGCCCCAGCAGGCCGAGCACCTCGCCGGCGGCGCAGGAGAGATCCACGCCGTCCACCACGGCCACGCCGCCCAGGCGCTTCTCGAGCCCGCGGGCCTCGAGCAGCGGCGCGGCGGGAGGGGAGGAGGGGCGCATGGGGGCGGGGGGGGCGCAGGGCCCGGGGGTCGGGCAGTATGCCCCGGCCGCGCCGCGGGACCTCTCCCGCCACGGGCGCCGGCGGCGTCCTACGCGGAGCCGCCCTGCGCGCGAGCGGCGCCCACGTCGCTGAGCCGCCGCCCGAGCCAGAGCCAACCGACCACGCCGCAGGCCGTGCCCAGCACGCCCGCGCCCAGGAACAGCACGCCCACGCCCGCGACGGAGGCCACCCACCCCGAGAGCGCGGCGGAGACGGCCGTCATGCCCGCCACCGTGGTGCCCACGAGCGCGAAGACCGACCCCCGCCGGGGGGCCGGCACGTGCAGGTGCAGCAGCGTGGTCCGGGGCACCACGAGGAAGGGGATGCAGGCGCCGTGGACCAGGATCAGCGCCAGCGCCAGGCTGAAGGGCGGCAACCAGCCGAAGGGCAGGTAGGTGAGCCCGTCCAGGGTCATCGCGGCGAACAGGGTCGGCGCCAGGGGCAGCCGCCGTGAGAAGCGCAGGCAGGCGAGCGAGGCGAGCAGCATCCCCCCCGCCATCGCGCCGTCCAGGCGCGCCAGCGCCGCCGCCGGCAGGCCCAGCTCCTGCTGCACGAACAGCGTCGCCCCGACGATCGCCGGGCCCATGATGGCGAGGTTGTCCACCGCCGTGAGCACGAGCAGGCCGCGCACCACGGGGTCGGAGACCGCGCCCCGCCAGCCGGCCACCATCTGGGCCCGGTACGATCCCGACGGCGGGCGCGCGGCGCGGGAGGCCGCGGGCAGGCGGATGCACGCCAGCGCCAGCGCCGAGACCAGGAAGGAGGCGCCGTCCCAGGCGAGCAGCAGCAGCACGCGGCGCTCCTCGCCGGCCGGGTCGGCGCCTCCGCCGGAGAGCAGCAGGGCCCCCAGGAAGAGCCCCCCCACCTGCGCCAGCTGGGTCGAGGTCTGGAGCGCGGCGTTCCAGCGCAGCAGGCCCCCGTCGCCCACGAGCTCGGGCAGCAGCGCGTCGCGCGCCGGCTGGAACGGCACCGAGAGCAGGCCCAGGAGCAGGGCCAGCGCGTAGAGCACCGGCACGCCCGCGCCGCCCCCCGCCAGCGCCAGGCCGGCGAAGGTCAGCAGCAGCGCAGCCCGCAGCAGGTCGCTGGCCACCATGAGCCGCCGCCGCTCCACGCGATCCACGAGCGGGCCGAGGAAGGGTCCGGCCAGGTAGGGCGCCGTGGCCAGCGCGACGACGACCCCCACCGGGATCTGCCCCCCGGACGCCCGCCCCGCCAGCCAGGCCACGCAGGGCAGGAACAGCGCGTCGCCCGTGGCGGACACGAGCTGCGCCCCCCACAGGAGCGCCACGTTGCGGCCGGCCGGGCTCACCGGCCGCCTGCGAGGAACTCGCGCGTGGCCGGGTCCCGCGGGCGCTCCAGCACCTCGGCGGCCGGGCCCAGCTCGCGCACGACGCCCCCCGAGAGGAAGGCCACGCGGTCGGCGGCGCCGCGCGCGAAGCCGAGCTCGTGGGTCACGATCACCAGCGTGCGCTCGTGGGCGCGGGCGAGATCCTGGAGCACCTCCAGCACCTCGCCCTTCGTGGCGGGATCGAGGGCCGAGGTGGGCTCGTCGCACAGCAGCAGGTCGGGCTCCAGCGCCAGGGCGCGGGCGATGGCCACGCGCTGC
>CAZPOZ010000286.1:0-4682 GCA_964588235.1 uncultured Planctomycetales bacterium | reverse complement strand
CCTGAGCGCCCGGCTCCAGCGCGCCGCACGCGCCTCGTGTCGCCCAACTTGGTGGCGTTTCCGCTCAGCCTAGCGCCAGCATGCGCTCCAGGGGCTTGCGTGCGCGGGCCAGGAGCCCCGGCTCCACGTCCACCACCGGCGCGAGGTCGCGCAGGCAGAGGTAGAGCTTCTCCAGCGTGTTGAGCCGCATGTAGGGGCAGGTGGCGCAGGCGCAGCCCGAGTCGGGGGGCGCGCCGATCAGCGTCGCCTCGGGCCGCGCCTTCTGCATCTGGTGCAGGATGCCCATCTCCGTGGCCACGATGAAGGCCCGGGCGGGGCTGGTCTTCACGCGGGCCAGCAGCTTGGCGGTCGAGCCCACGAAGTCGGCCAGCTCGAGCACGCTCTCCTCGCACTCCGGGTGCGCGATCACCTCGGCCTGCGGGTGCCGCACCTTGAGCGCCAGGATGCGCCGGGCCGAGAACTGCTCGTGGACCACGCAGAAGCCGGGCCACAGCACCATCCGGCGCCCGGTCTGCTTCTCCACCCAGCGGCCCAGGTGCCGGTCCGGGGCGAAGATCACGGGCTGGTCCTTCGGGAGGGACTCCACCACGCGGGCGGCGTTGCTGCTGGTGCAGATCACGTCGCTGAGCGCCTTGATCGCGGCCGTGGTGTTGATGTAGGAGACCACGACGTGCCCCGGGTGCTGCCGCACCCAGGCCTCGAAGACGTCGGCCGGGCAGCGGTCGGCCAGCGAGCAGCCCGCGTCGGTGTCGGGCATGACGACGGTCTTCGTCGGGCTGAGGATCTTGGCCGTCTCGGCCATGAAGTGCACGCCGCAGAAGGCGATCACGTCGGCCGGCGTGCCCGCCGCCTGCTGGGACAGCTGCAGGCTGTCGCCCACGAAGTCGGCCAGGTCCTGGATCTCGGAGTCCTGGTAGTAGTGCGACAGGATCACCGCGTTGCGCTCGCGCTTGAGCCGACGGATCTCGGCCACGAGGTCCAGGCCCGGGTCCACGCGCTCGCGGGCGGGGATCGGGACCGGCAGGGGGGGCGGGGCGGCGGGGGCCATCGGACGCTCCACGGCGGGGGAGCCCAGCCTACGCGGCGCGCCGCGCAGGGTGCCGCTCAGGCGGGGGGCAGAGGGCCCGGCCGGAAGGGCCCGCCGGGCAGCAGCGCGCTGGCGTGGCGCACCAGGCTCTCGACGACCTCGTGGAGCGGCGGGGCCGCGCCCAACAGCTCGGCCAGCGAGGTCATCACGCTCCCGTCCAGCCCGCAGGGGTTGAAGGAGCGGAACGGGGCGAGGTCGTTGCTCACGTTCAACGCGAGCCCGTGCCAGGTGACCCAGCGGCGCACCGCGATGCCCAGGCTCTGGACCTTCTTCCCGCGGCACCAGACGCCCGTGGATGCGGCGACGCGCTCGCCCACCAGGCCGAGCTCGGCCAGCACGCGGATGCCCACCTCCTCGAGGTCGCGCTGGAAGGCGTGCAGGTCGCGGTGCGCCTCGGTCAGGTGCACGATGGGGTAGGCCACCAGCTGCCCCGGCCCGTGGTACGTGGCCTCGCCGCCCCGCTCCACGACCACGCGCGGGATCGGCCCGCCCTCGCCGCTGGCGCTGCCCGTGCGCGGGGACTTGCGCCCCAGCGTGATCACCGCCGGGTGCTCCCCCGTCAGCAGCAGGTTGCCGATGCGCCCCTCGGCCCGGAGGCCGACCAGCCGCTCCTGGAGCGCGTGGAGCTCGGCGTAGGGCTTGAGGCCCCAGTGGTGGTGGACGCCCGCCATCGGCCCTCAGCCCGGGGGGAGCGCGCGCAGCGCGCGGGCGGCGAGGTGGCGCAGCCACGGGTCCGGGGCGCCCAGCAGGGCGGCCAACGAGGCCCGCGTGGCGGGGCTGGCCACGCGCGTGCGGGCGAGCGCGTCCAGGAAGGCCCGCCGGACCGCGAAGGGCACGTCGGCCGACGCGCCCAGGGCGACCCAGGACCTCAGCCCGGGCGGGGCCAGGCTGCTCCGCGCCGGGTCGGGGCCCTGCTCCACGAGCAGGCCGGAGAGCGACTGCACGTAGGGCCCCTCCGCCGTCGGGTGCCGGGCGAGCCAGCGCGCCACGTGCACGCCCAACGGCCGCTGCCAGAGCGTCAGCGGCGCCGGCCCGAGCTGCGCCAGGGCGGCCGGCGGCGCGTCGGGGCGCACCCGGTCGGCCTCGAGCGCGGCGGCCACCAGCGAGGCGGGATCCTCGCCGGGGGCCGGCCTGAGCGGCACGACGCCCGGCGGAGCGGTCCAGGGGTCGATGCGCGCCTGGGCCCAGGGGAGCGTCGCGTCGAGGGCGAGCGCGAAGGCCGCGGCCAGGTCGCGGCCCGGCGCCGCCACGTCCTCCCGGGCGACGTGGGCCTCGAGCAGCGGCAGGAAGGCGCGGGCGGCGGAGCCGAAGGTCCTCATCTGCGCCACGGCCTCGAGCACGTCGGCGGCCTCGCCGTCGTCGAGCTTCTCCTCCAGGCCCGCGCGCGCCGCTGCCGCGGCCTCCTCCAGCAGCCGCTCCTCGGCCGTGGCCACCGCGATCGCCAGGCGGCGCCGCTGCAGATCCCGGCCGGCCAGGGCCTCGCGAACCTCCGCGTCGGCTCCGGCGCGCAGCAGGGCCCTCCAGGCGCCGTAGCCGCCGGCCTTGCCCAGCGCGGCCAGCGTCGCGGGGTCGTTCGCGCCCAGGTCGGCCAGGGCCAGCGCGGCCGCGTCGCGCACGTCCCTCTGCCCCAGGGCCTGGAGCAGGGCGGCGCGGATCGACTCGTGGCCGTCGCCGAAGCGTCCCGCCAGCTCGCAGGCCGCGTAGGTGCGCGCGTCGGTGCCGGCGCGGATCAGGTTCACCAGGCGCGTGCGCAGCGGCTCCTCCACGCGCACGAGGCGGCGCGGCGCCGCCGGGCCGCGCGCGCCCGCGGCCGTGCGTCCCGCCACCAGGGCCAGCGACCCGGCCGCGGTCCGCCGCACGAGGGGGCTCGGGTCGCGCAGCAGGGCTTCGCCCAGGCGGAGCAGGGCCCAGCGCGGCCCGCCGTGCGGCTCGTCCAGGTCGGTCACCTTCGGCAGGGAGAGGAACAGCGCCGCCTCGCGGCGGTCCGCCTCCTGGACCGGGCTCGGCCCCCCTCCGGAGGCGAAGGCCAGGTCGCTGGGCGTGACGCGCGCGCCCAGGGCCATGAGGGCGCCGAAGGTGCCCGAGCGGGCCCCCGGGCGGGCCTGCTCCAGGGCGTCGAGCAGCGGGTCGGCGGCCTCCTGCGCCAGGGCGAGCAGGCGTTCGGCGGCCGCGGCGCGCACGGGCGCCGCCTCGTCCTCCAGCGCGATCACCAGGAAGGGGATCGCCGGCGCGAGCGCCTCCAGCGGCCCCCGCGTGGGCGACGGGGCGAGCTCCGACGCGGCCCTGAGCCGCACCTCGGGGTCGTCGGCGCGCAGCGCCGCGTACGGTTCGAGCGCCGGCTCCGCAGGCGGGGCGGCCCGCAGCGGCGGCGCCAGGTCGGGGCCCAGGAGCAGGCCGGCCAGGAAGGGGGTGCTCAGGAGCAGCGGGCGGAGGGCGACGCGCATGCCGCCCGTTCTACCCAGGCCGAGCGCCCGCCGTCCGCTCAGAGGTTCGCCCCGCCCGAGGGCGGGGGGGGAGCCGCCTGCGTGAAGTTGCCGTGCGCTTCGCGCAGGATCGCCAGCGCGCGCGCCGGGTCGATCGTCTTGACCGCCTTCTGGACGGCCAGGTAGATGCGCCCGGCCCGCTCGCGCTCCTCCCCATGGGCCTTCGTGCCGATGGTGTGCGCCGTGTGCTCGGCGCCCTTGAGGTTGCTGCGCGCGTGCGCGGGCTCCCGCTTCTCGAGGTTGGCGATCGCCTTCTCGAACGCGTCCCGCAGGTGGGTCCACGGATCGTGCATGACGCGGCCTCCGCGGGGGGCCGGCGCCCGGTCTGGGCGTCCCCGGGCACCCAGAGGCGAGCATCCTCCCGCGGGGCCCCGGGGTCAAGCCCCCGTCGGTCGGGGGGGGCGCGCGGGACCGGGGCGGGGGGCTACGTGGCCCCCGGGAAGGCCGCCTCCTCCACCAGGTTCACGAAGCGCTCCGGGTCGGTGCGGGCGTTGCCGGCCGCCAGGCCCAGCTCGTTCTCGACGTAGGTCATGCCGACGCTGTTGTCGGTGGCCGGCCCGGCGATCACGTTCAGCCGCAGGCTGCGCTCGTTCATCCAGCGCACGCCGCCCCAGGCGGCGACCAGGTCGTTGGCGCACAGCACGTGCGCCTTGATCAGCCCGCGGAACTCGGCGTCGGCCAGGATCGTGTCCACGCCGTAGGCGCCGATGATGCCGTCGCCCATCTCCGCCACGACCACGTCGAGCTCCTGGCGGGCGTGCTTCTCGATCGAGCGCAGCACCTTCTTGGCCACGGGGGCCACGTCGGCCACGCCCACGGTGCTCGGGTAGCCGCAGTCGATGAAGGAGAGCGTGGCGACCGCGCCGTGGTCGGACATGTTCAGCATGTCCTTGAGGGCGGCCACGCCGGTGAGCTTGACGCCGGCGCAGACGTAGCCCCGGTCGGTCAGCCGCGAGATGATCTCGCAGGCGGCCAGCGTCTTGCCCGCGTTCATGCAGGTGCCCGAGACGGCGATCACCGGCGAGGTCTTGGCGTCGGCGGGCGGGTCGGGGATGGCGAAGTCGGCGATGTTGAGCCCGCGATCGTTCTGAGTCACCATCCCCAGCACCTCG
>CAZPOZ010000285.1:0-4711 GCA_964588235.1 uncultured Planctomycetales bacterium | reverse complement strand
CTCGTGTTCATCGACGCCGACAAGGCGCGCTACCCGGCGTACCTGGCCTGGGCCGGTGAGCACCTGCGCCCGGGGGGCGCGGTGCTGGCCGACAACGTCTTCCGGCGGGCCGCGTTCCCCCTCCCGGGGGACCCGCCGGAGGCCGCCGCGGGCATCCGCGCCTTCAACGACGCGCTGGCGCGCTCGGGGCGCTTTCGCGCGACGCTGCTGCCCCTGGAGGACGGCTTGGCGGTGGGCGTGAAGGTCGCCTGAGGGCCGTCGCCCGCCTCTGCGTACCTGCGCCCGGACGCCGCTGCTGATTGACTGCTTCGCGGCTACTTCTTGACGAAGAAGAACAGGATCGGCTGGTTCCCGTTGACCACGGAGCCGCTGAGCATGGCGAAGCGCCCGTCGGGCGAGACCGCCCCCACGCGGAAGGGGCCGCCGAAGGCGCCGGCCACGTCGGAGGTGAGCAGCGAGCCGTCGGGCTGCACCGTGTAGTCGTCCACGCCCGAGTTCGGGCTGATC
This sequence comes from uncultured Planctomycetales bacterium, assembly GCA_964588235.1. Classification (GTDB taxonomy): domain Bacteria; phylum Planctomycetota; class PLA2; order PLA2; family JAEUHO01; genus CAZPOZ01. Next base: position 4,204 of record CAZPOZ010000285.1, on the reverse strand, counting down.
GTGCGCTCGGCGTTCTCGCTGGTGGTCACGTAGTTGAGCGCCGAGACGCCGTTGGCGTTGATCTCGCCCTGGAAGACCGTGATCTCCGTGAACGGCGCGGGAGGCCCGGGGAAGGCCGGCGCGTCGCTCTTGATCCCGGCCGCCCAGTAGTTGCCGAAGAAGGTGTTGGGACCCAGCCCGGTGCCGACGCGGATCAACACGATCAGCTTGGGGTTGTTGCCCGCGACCGTGTCGCCGGCCAGCAGCACGAGGTTGCCCGTGGAGTGGACGGCGCCGGTGAAGGTCCCGGGGGGGCCGGCGAACGTGGCCGCGCCGTTGGCCGCCACCGCGTAGGTGCCCCCGCCGCCGGGCGGCGTGACGTTGACGAGGCCGTTGCCCGCGAAGCCGTTGAAGGTGGTGCTCCCGGAGAAGGTCCAGGCCCCCAGGCCGTCGAAGGTCACCTTGCCCTGGGCGCTGCGCAGCAGGCCCACGGCGGTGTCGAAGTAGGCCAGGTGGTACTGGCCGCTCAGGCTCGCCGCCGAGAAGGACCCCACCGACTTCAGCGCCAGCCCGAGCACGGGGTCGGCGCCCGCCGTGGTCGCGGCGGTGACGAACAGGTCGCCGGCCGCTGGGATGCCGCCGTCCAGGATCAGCCCGCTGATCGTGGTGCTGAAGTGACCCGTGCCCGCCACCGTGCAGGTCGCGGCCAGGGGCGGCACGACGCCCAGGACGCCGTCGGTGTTGCTCAGCGCCACGTTCCAGGTGGCCGTCCCGTTGCCCGCGCCCACGTAGGGCCCGGCCACCATGGCGGTGTAGGGCCCCCCGGCCAAGGTCTGGCCGCCGAGAGCCGCCAGGAAGTACGAGCCGTTGACGAGGGTGTTGTTCAGCCCGCCGCCGCCCCCACCGCCCCCGCCCCCGCCGCCCCCTCCCCCGCTCCCGCCCCCGCTGCCTCCGCAGGCCGAGAGAGCGACGACGGACAGAGCGCCCGCGAGCAGAGAGATGCGCATGCGACCTCCGGGGATGACGCGCGCACCGGAAGCGCGCTGCGGCTGCAGTCTAGCAAGACCCTCCGGACCGGCCCTGCTCAGCAGCGCCGCCCGCGCGCGGCGCCGGCCGCCCAGGGAGGCCCCTCGGCCTGCAGCAGGCGCGCGCCGTCGTCGGCCTGCGCCGCCAGCACGGCATCGCCCAGCGCCCGTGCGAGCACGTACCGGGCCTCGTAGCGCTCGCGCACGCTGAGCCGTGGGAGGTCGCGCTCCAGGGCCAGCCGCGCCGCGGCGGGGTCGCCGTCGAGGGCCGCGAGGTGCGCCTCCGCGACCGCCGCCACCCCCAACAGCCCCATGCCACGCCCCGCTCCCACGGCCTCGGCCCACAGGGTCCTCGCCGCCTCGCTCCGGCCCAGGGCCGCCTCGGCCCGGCCCCAGGCGGGCAGGAGCAGGAGGCGCCCCGGGGCCCAGGAGGCCTCCCGGCACCGCTCCGCGGCGCCCACGTAGGCCCGCCTGGCCGCGTCCAGGTCGTCGGCCACCTCGGCCAGCCCCCCCTCGACGAGGGCGCGCTTGGGCGCGAGACGCAGCTGCGCGCCGTCGCACTCGGCGGCCGCGTGCGAGAGCCACTCCCGCGCGCGCGACGGCTGCCCCGCCCAGGCCGCGAGCGTGGCACGCACGAGCAGCACCCGCGCCAGCTCGACCGTGCGCCGGGTCCGCCGGGCCAGCGCCTCCGCGCGGTCCAGGTCCGGCCCGACCGCGCGGGCGCCCCCGGTCGCCAGGCAGGCGACGGCCCGCAGCGCCAGCACCTCGGCGCCCGAGGCGGAGTGGGCTTCGTGCCGGCCGATCACGGCGAGGGCGCGGTCCAGGACCTCGAGGGCTTCCGCGGCGCGACCGAGCTCGACGAGCACCGCGCCCAGCCGCGTGAGCCCTCGCACCTGCTTGTGCGGGTCACCCGCATCCAACCCGAGGGCAGCCGCGCGCCGGGCGGTGAGCAAGGCCGCCTCCAGCTCCCCCGAGCTGCGCTGCAGCTCGAAGAGCATCTGCAGCGCCCAGCTCTCGCGGCCCGGCTCCCCCCCCGCGCGCGCCAGCGCCAGGGCGCGCTCGACGAAGGGCCGGGCCTCCGCCACGCGCCCCCGCTCGGCGAGGCGGCCCCCGTGGTTGCCCGCGACCAGCCCCTCGAGCTCGGTGTCGCCGGCCTGGCGCGCGAGCGTGAGCGCCCGGGCGCCCTGCTCGAGCGCCTCGTCGATGCGCCCGAGGCTGGGCAGGGTGAACGCCAGGTTGTTGCGGATCAGCGCCTCGGCCCGCGCGGAGCCCGAGGCGACGGCGTCGGCGAGCGCCGCCTGCTGGACGGCGTCCATGGCCTCGTAGAGCCCCTGGGAGAACAGGTTCCGGGCCAGCGAGGTGCGCAGCCGCGCCGCGAGCTCGGGGTCGCCGTGCGAGACGGCGAGCAGGATCCCCTCGCTGGCGCAGGCCAGCGCCTCGGGGTGCGCATCGGCGTCCCCCCAGCTCTCCGAGATCGCCAGGAAGGCGAGCGCGAGGTCGAGGCCGGAGAGCAGCCGGCGCAGGCCCGGCACGTCGCCGACGTCGGCGAGCAGGCCGCGCAGGCTGCCGCGCGCGCGCCGCGCAAGATGCGCCTCCAGCGCCCGTGGCAGGTACGGAGCCGCGCGCTCGAGCGCGGCGCCGGCGACGAAGTGCGAGACCAGCCGCAGCGCCCGCTCGCGCTCGGCGACGCTCCCCCGCGGGGGGGGGCGGCTGCGCCTCGAGCGCGCGCCCGAGCGCGTCGTGGCAGGCCGCCTTGAGCGGCGTCGTCAACCCGGCCAGCAGCACCTCCTGCGCGATCCGGGGCCGGAACCGGAGCAGGTCCCCCTCCGAGACCAGCAGCCCGGCATCGCGCTCCAGGGCCGCGAAGCGCCGCAGCGCGGCCAGCACCGGCAGTCCCGCCGCCTGTGCCACCAGCAGCGGATCGAAGATCTCGCCCGCGCAGGCGGCCATCTCCAGCAGGTCCCGGTCCGTGGACGGCAGGCCAGCGAGCCGCTCGGCCATCGCGTCCCGCAACGTGGCCGGCAGCTGCTCGGCCCGGACGCCGCCGCCCTCCAGGACGTGGCGGGCCAGCGCCGAGAGGAACAGCGGCACGCCCTCCGCGCGGTCCACCAGCACCCCCAGCGGCAGCTCGTGCGCCGCCGACGCGCCGAGCGCGTCCTCCAGCACCTGGCGCGCGGCCGCCTCGGCCAGGGGCGCCAGCGGCTCGGGTCGGCGTCCGACGGCGTCCTCGAGCGCCCGCGCGGGCGAGCCCGGCGCGAGGGGACGCGACCCCATCACGACCAGGGCAGGCAGGGTCGCGGCCGCACGCACGGTCGGGAGCAGGGCCTCCACGTCGGCCGCGGTGGCTTCGTGAAGGTCGTCCACGAGCAGCACCAGGGGCGCGTCCCGAGCCAGGGCCGCCGACAGGCGCAGCAGCGCCTGCGCCAGCGCCGCCGGGGAGAGCGCATCGGGGTCGTCCCCGCCCAGCACGGCCTCGAGCCGCGGGGCGAAGGAGCCCTCCCCTCCCAGCAGCGCGGCGAGGCGCGCGCCGAGGCCGCCCCCGCCCAGCGCGTCCCCCAGGCCCAGGGCCAGCCCGGGGACGGGGCGCCCCAGGCGGACGTGACGCACCCGCACGATGCGGGGTGTCGGAGGGGGCCCGTGCGGCGCGCCCGCCTGCGCCCCGAACGCGCGCAGGAGGCGGCTCTTGCCCAGCCCGGCCTCGCCCTCGAACCAGACGACGCTCCCCACACCGGCCCGCAGGCGCTCGAGGGCCTCCTCCAGGGCGAGGAGCTCGCGCTCCCGACCGCGGAGCGGGGCCGTGCTCGCGCGCTCCGCCTCCTTGGCGGCCTCCTGGCGCCCCGCGGCCCGCTGGCGCTCGCGCCACCAGGGGGAGGCCTCGCCCGCCTCGAGCAGCTCCACCAGGGTCGCGGCGCTCGGGAGGCGGCGGGCCGGGTCCGTCCGCAGCAGGGACTCGAGCACCTCGACCAGGAAGGGCGACACGGAAGCCGGCAGCCCGGGGGCCACGCCGCCGCCGGGCGCGCGGGCCACCCCGGCGCCGCGGCGCCCGGTGAGCGCCTCCTCGAGCACCAGGCCCAGCGCGAACAGGTCGGCGCGGGCATCCACGGGGCGGCCAGCCACCTGCTCCGGCGCGGCGTAGAGCATCGTCCCCACGAACTCGCCCGTGAGCGAGAGCCGTTCCGCGCCCTCGGCGAGGGCGGCCA